>NZ_JAUQTZ010000082.1:0-28003 GCF_059803845.1 Rhizobium sp. UFLA01-1127
CGACAGAGGAGCACGACTTTCGAGCTCTCCAACTGAACCCGCCGAAAGGCGCGCGCGACCAGAAAACCGACAACGCCTTCGGGCTGTCGGGGCATCGACCATTTCGCGCTTCCCGCGCGCGACCTGCTACTGATGGAACGCTTCGTTCGTGAATTGATGGGGGAGAGCCGTATTACTACGCCGGGTTTGATGACCAGGATCGCAAAATCAACCGCAAGCCGCACCTTTTCGTGCGCATCGGTAGCACGCTGCTCCAGTGCACGGAGGAGGACGGGCCCGCCAGTTTCAACGACTTGCCCGCCCTTGCGACAGGCTTCGACCCGGTACCATTCCGACTCTCGGGGTATATAGAGAGACCGTCAGGGGATCCAGTTGACTTTTGTTTTCCCTCCACAAGAGACGCCGAGCGTCAGCGTGTTCCGATCCTTTTTCCCAAGCCTGCTGGCGCACTCGTCGACGAGGTTGTTCCGGTGCCTTGAGCGCAGATGACGAGGTAACGGCAGTGTGGTTCCGGGACCTGGTGAGCGAGGCGTTCGCGCTCCTGGAGAAGACGCTTGTAAAAGATCATCTGACAGGCGGCTTCTGGCATGGCTACAGGCCGGGTCCGGCCGTTGTTTTCCTCGATGCTCAGGTCTTCAACAATCGTGGCTTTGATGTAGACATGTTGCCCTGTCCGACGATCAGCCGCCTCTTCGATTTGTGTGCCGAATTGCCTGAGTTCGATGGCGGGTTGGATGGAATTTGAAAGGAGTAGAATGTGACAACGAATGCGCGGAAAAGTAAGGTGACGCCCAATCACGAGGCGGTAACGGAAGAGAGCCGCTTTCTCTCCATGGCCGGTTATCTTTTGCGGCGCTGCCATCAAATCGGTGTCGCGATTTTTCTCGACGAATGCCGGGCGTCTGACCTCACACCTTTGCAGTTCAGTGTTCTGTCGGCCCTGGATGGTTTCGGGCCAATGGATCAGGCAAGACTCGGCGGCGTCGCGGCACTTGATCGCACAACCATTGTCGTCGTTCTCACCAAGTTGGAAGAGCGGGGCATGATCACACGGGAACCTTCGGACAAGGACAAGCGTGCGAAAATCGTGTCCATCACCGATGACGGGAGGCAGATTCTGAATGATGTCATGCCCAGCGTTGAGGAATCGCAACGGCGCCTCCTTGGCCCCTTGAACGTGCGTGAGCAAGCGCAACTGATAGCGTTGCTGAGAAAGCTGGCCGAAGCCAACAATAGGTTGAGCCGGGCACCGCACCGCCTGCCCTGAGGGGGCCGTTTCCTGACTTGAGCGAAGAGCAAGAAGAAGCAGGTCGTCATCATGCCGACCACACCGGATCCAAGGCACTCAGTGCAGCGCTTGATCCTCTCGCCTGACTTGAAAACGGTAGGAACGTCCTGGCATTCCCTGTCTTTAGAGTTTGGCCGACGGAGCGTCTCACGCGGGGCCGAATGACTGACACGGCAGCATTATGCACCGGCGACATGTTCAACAGCGCTTCTGACGGACTTCGGTGTTGCGCATTTGATGTCGGAGGTTGCGCCGCAAAGCCACTTTCGCGCCAGGAAAACTGGCTGCACGGTGAGAAAACGGCTGTCAGTCATTTCCTTGCTCGATCGAGGCCTGACGCACCCGGGATGTCCGCATGAGCGCTTGGCAGTCGACGGAAGACGAGCAGTCCTACCGAGGGTTTCGGGGCGTTTGCGAGCGGCGATCAGGTCTACGCCGATCTTGCCAGCCTAACCAAGTCGCTGGATCATTGCGCGACTCTATACGCGCTGCAACAGGAATTTTGAGGGGGTATTGTCAAATGTCAGCCACTGATCTTGATGCCATTGGAAAGAAGATAATCCGGGTTCTCCAGTCCGATGGAAAGATTCTTATGAGCGATCTAGCCGACAAAGTAGGCTTGTCGGCCTCTCCGACGGCCCGCCGGGTTCGCCTGCTGGAAGACGCTGGCATCATCAAGGGCTACACCGCGGTGATCGATCAGGATGCCGTCGGACTTCCGATCAGCGCGTTCGTATCGATCAGGCTCGAGAGGCAGGTCGAACAGAACCTGGAACGCTTCGCTGCTGCGGTTTCCGTCTGGCCAGAAGTGGTTGACTGCTATCTTATGACCGGTCAGCGCGACTACCTGATGCGCATCGTCTCAAGGGATCTTCAGGCCTACGACCATTTCCTGACAACGAAGCTGGCCCGTCTGGAGGGCATAGCGTCGATAGAAACCAGCCTTGCCCTTCGACAGGTCAAACGTTCCGAGGTCCTGCCGATCGGCTAGGCATGTTCCGGCGTGAAGCCGGAACATGCAATGTGCCGGCCGCTACCGCAGAGCGCCGTAGATAGCATCGCGCAACTCGACGGTGAACCGACCCCACATGCCCTCCATTGCCGCATTGGTAAGCGTTACGACCGTCAGTTCCCTGACCGGATCTACGAACCAGTTATGGCCATAGACGCCGCCCCAGCGATAGGTCCCTTTTGACCACGGCGCCTGTGCCGCGACCGGATCTGTGATTACGGCCCATCCGAAACCAAAGCCGATGCCGGGATCGAGGGACTGGCGCAGCCCGCCGGTCTGATCACGCGTCATCAAGTCCACCGTTTGCCGAGACAGAAGCGGCGAGCCGCCCTTGCGGACCGTTTCCAGTATGGCCAATACGTCCCGGGCGGTTCCCGCCATGCCGGAGCCCCCGGAGTGATAGGATTTGGGATCGAAAATGCGATCCGGGGCGAATTTGACCGATCCCGTCAATGCGGTGACAAAGGTTTCCGCTTCCATGCGGCGTGGTTCGGTCTCACCGTCCGCGTAGGCAGCTGCCAGCCTTTGACGATCGACGACGTTGAATCCGGTGTCCCGCAACCCAAGCGGCCCCGTGACGAGCATCTCGATGGCCTCACCCAATTGCACGCCGGTCTCCTTCTCGATGACGCCGCCGAGAACATCCATCGACAGCGAATACCGCCAGTTCGTGCCGGGCGCAAAGACCAGCTTCTGTCCTGCGAGGCGGGCAAGGTTTTCGTCAAGCGACAGGCCGGGCTCGGCAAGGCCGTCGGAAACGCCCGCGCGAACATAAGGTCCGTTTTCCTCCAGGAAGCCATAGCTGAGGCCGGACATATGCGTAAGGAGATCGCGGATACGGATCACGGGCTCCGAGCCGTCAGCAAGCTGCGGACGGAAATCCGCCAGCCATTTCGTCACGTGATCGTCCAGTCCGATGCGGCCCTGCTCGTAAAGCCGCATCACGGCAATGGCGACGATCGGCTTCGTGACGGATGCGAGGCGGAAGATCGTGTCTTCCGCCATCGGCTGACCGGTTTCCCGCTCCGCAAGACCAGCGGCACGTCTATAGGCGATAGTGCCTTTTTGAGAAACGAGCACGACGGTGCCTACTAGCCGATTTTGCGCTAGGGTGTGGTCAATGACATCATCAATGGCGCGGGCAAGCGTACCGGCCGGTGTTTCGGCTTCAAGGGGAAGACTCATGCGATCGGACCTTCTATAATCACAATGACCGTTCCTGATTAGCGCGAAACAACCTCTAATTCCAGAGTGAACATTGTGAAAAATAAGAATGAACTGGAAGGTACCCGCCGCAAGCGCGGCCGACCGCCGGCTTTCGATCGCGAGACGGTACTTGCCGCCGCGCGGGATGTCTTCTGGGAGCATGGCTATGACGGCTCGTCGATTGCCGATCTGACGGCCTCCATGGGCATTACGCCGCAAAGCCTGTATGCTGCGTTCCGGTCCAAGGCAGACCTCTATCGAGACGCGCTCGATCATTACCGGCGCACGCCACGGCCGGATCCGGGAAATCCCCTGCAGGAGCCGATCGACACGGTCGCCGCCTTCGAACGCTTCCTGCAGAACTCGGCTAGATCCTTCACCTCTCCGGACCATCCCAAGGGGTGCATGATCTCTACCGCAGCCCTGACCTGCGCCTCGGAGAACGAGGGCATCGTCTATTACGTCTCCTCGCTTCGCCAGCGCACACTCGAGGCCTTCAAGACGCGCATCGAACTCGGGATCCACGCAGGGGATCTGCGCGCGGATACGAATGCAGGTTCGCTTGCCCGATTTCTCGGAAGTATCGTTCAGGGCATGTCTGTCCGGGCCCGCGACGGGGCGACAACGGAGGAACTGATGGCCCTGGTCAAACACGCAGTCAACGAGCTCGATCGCCACCGTCCACGTTGATCCGCCTTTGAAGAATGAATGGCAGCTGGGCGACCGACTGTCCAAGACAGATCCGCTCGCGGCGGCAGCGGAGGGCGGCAGTTAAATTTTTCGTGTCAGTCAAGCGAATGGCGCCAATTCACGGTCTATACCGACGGCGACGGTGGCTACGAACGCGGATGTCGTCATCCTCTCTTGGTGGTCGGTGGTCTCCCGCTCATGTGGGGCGGATCTCCGGACCAAAGTGCAAGGACTACGACATTCTGAAAGCGCATGGGGCGAAACGTCAAGACGCCTGAGCGATGCCGACACCGATCTTCTCGGTTTCCCCAAATGCTTTTCTATATGCCGACTAGGGCCTTTCCGAGAACGCGACGATCGATCTGTCGGGTGAGCGCACCGCCTGGTTTGCGGCCGTTCGCCACAAACGCATCCGGTCAAAGCAACGAGTATCAGCCAATGTGGTACGGCAAGCGGCCACGCTTGCGATGGTCTATTACTAAGCGGCTCTTCAAGGGTGGAACGGCACGGCCCGCGCAGTTCGCCCGCTCGCAAATTCGGCACGAGATGCCGATGGGATCGAACGCTGTGCGATTTCCGATGTCCATATCGTCTGCATAGACAAACTGATCCGCATAGGAAATTTCACAGCCGAGCGCGAGCGCATAATGTTGGCGGGGAGTATGAAATCCGCGGTCGCCCTTGGTGACCTGTGTCGCGATACAGAGATACCGCACCCCGTCAGCGGTTTCGGCCAACTGGCGGATCACCTGCCCGGGTGCCTCGAAGGCTCTGTGGGCGTTCCAAAGCGGGCAGGCGGCGCCAAAGCGGGCGAACTGCAGTTTTGCTGCGCTGTGCCGCTTGGTGATGTTGCCGGCGCGATCGATGCGCGCGAAGAAAATCGGTACGCCTTTTTGACCGGGTCGTTGCAAGGTCGATAGCCGATGGCAAACTTGCTCAATACTTGCTCCGAACCTCGCTGACAGAAGATCAAGATCGTGGCGTACTTCTCGCGCGGCTGTCATGAACCGACCATAGGGCAGAACGAGCGCACCCGCGAAATAGTTGTGAAGACCCATGCGGCAGATTTCGGTCGCCTCGCTGCTGCGAAAGGCTGCTTTATCAAGAAGCTGATTGATGATTTCATCGCCCGCAAGCTGCGCAATCTGAAGCGCAATCTGGAAATCACGCGTGGCCGGAATAAGATATGGCGAGAGGGTTAATAACCGGCGTTCCTCGTCGAAGTCTCTGATGAGATCTCGAGTGTCAGTGGACCGATTGATGCGAATATCAAACCGGTTTTCGAGATGAGCGCATAAGGCGGCATGCGTGTCCTGATCGCCGATGCCGATCTCCTCTGCGAGCCCTTCAGCCAACACGTCGATCTCATGGATATAGTTGTCCATGAAATGAAAGAAATCTCGCACTTCCTCGTATGGGGTGTGCTCGACAATGGCTGAGGCGCGACCAAGCGTGTCATCAATACTTGCCAGGCGCTCAGAGTTATGCCGGTAGGCTTGATGCGCTGCAATCAGCGCATGCGCAATGCCGGGCGAGTTATGCACCACCATTTTCAGTTCCTGGTGACTAATTGCTTGAGAATTGAACAACGGATCCGTAAGCGCCTCTGCCAGTGCCGAAAGCAGTCGGTCGCCCTCAGCGCCGCTGAGATCGGATAGATCGATCTTGAACTTGTCCGCCAGGGCAAGCAGAACGGCGGCTGACACCGGCCTTTGGTTGCTCTCGATCTGATTGAGGTAGCTCACCGATATACCCAAGCGCTCAGCAAATTGTTGCTGCGTTGCCTGGGCCGCAAGGCGCAAGTCGCGCACTTTGCGCCCGATATAGAGCTTTCCCGCCGCCATTTTCACAAATTCACAAAAAGCAAAGTCATTTTTTGCAGTTTGTACATGCGCACATCTTCCAACGTTTTGCAACCAAACAACGACGTGTATTGCGAAGACGATACAAGGAGTGACTACATGCGAGAAATCCTCGATCAACTCGAAGCTCGCCGCCACGCCGCGCGGCTTGGCGGTGGCGTAGCCCGGATCGCCGCCCAGCATTCCAAGGGAAAGCTGACGGCGCGCGAGCGCCTCGACGTGCTTCTCGACGAAGGGTCCTTCGAGGAATACGACATGTATGTCACCCACCGGGCCACCGATTTCGGCATGGCCGAGAACAAGGTGCCCGGCGACGGCGTTGTGACCGGCTGGGGCACGATCAACGGCCGTCTCGTTTACGTCTTCTCCCAGGATTTCACCGTCCTCGGCGGCTCCCTCTCCGAAACCCATGCACAGAAGATGTGCAAGATCATGGATATGGCTGCCCGTAACGGCGCCCCCGTGATCGGTTTGAACGATTCCGGCGGCGCCCGTATCCAGGAAGGCGTTGACTCGCTCGCCGGTTATGCCGAGGTGTTCCGCCGCAACGCCGAAGTCTCAGGCGTCATCCCGCAGATCTCTGTGATCATGGGCCCCTGCGCCGGAGGTGCGGTCTATTCTCCCGCCATGACCGACTTCACCTTCATGGTGCGAGACAGCTCATATATGTTCGTCACCGGCCCCGACGTGGTGAAGACCGTCACCAACGAGATCGTCACCGCCGAAGATTTGGGCGGCGCCAGGACCCACACGACCAAGTCCTCCGTCGCCGACGGCGCCTTCGACAACGACATCGAGGCCTTGCTGCGCATCCGCGACCTCTTCGACTACCTTCCGCTCAACAACCGCGACAAGCCGCCTGTCCGCCCCTTCTTCGACCACCCCGACCGACTGGAAGAGCGGCTCGACACGCTGATCCCTGACAGCGCCAACAAGCCCTACGACATGCGCGAATTGATCCTGGCGCTGGCCGATGAGACCGAATTCTACGAGATCTCGGAGGGTTTCGCCTGTAACATTCTGACCGGCTTCATCCGCATGGAGGGCCAGACCGTTGGCGTCGTTGCCAACCAACCGATGGTTCTCGCCGGTTGCCTTGACATCGACTCATCACGCAAGGGCGCGAAATTCGTCCGCTTTTGCAACGCCTTCAACATCCCGATATTGACGCTCGTTGACGTCCCCGGCTTCTTGCCCGGCACAGCCCAGGAATATAACGGCATCATCAAGCATGGCGCTAAGCTGCTCTTCGCTTATAGCCAGGCGACCGTACCCATGGTCACGCTGATCACGCGGAAAGCCTATGGCGGCGCCTATGATGTCATGGCCTCCAAGCATATCGGCGCCGACGTCAACTACGCCTGGCCCACCGCCGAGATCGCGGTGATGGGCGCCAAGGGGGCGGCAGAAATCCTCTACCGCTCAGAGCTCAAGAACCCGGAAAAGATCGCGGCGCGCACCAAGGAATACGAAGACCGCTTCGCCAATCCTTTCGTCGCGGCGGAACGCGGCTTCATCGACGAGGTGATCATGCCGCGTTCATCGCGCAAACGTATCGCGCGGGCGTTTGCCATGCTTCGCACCAAGCGGTCGGAAACCTACTGGCGCAAACACGACACCATTCCCCTGTAAGGCAAAATCACATGATTACAAAAATTCTCATCGCCAACAGAGGTGAGATCGCAGTCCGCGTCATCCGCACCGCCCGCGCCATGGGCATCAAGACGGTGGCCGTCTATTCCGACGCCGACCGCGAAGCGATGCATGTCCGCATGGCCGACGAGGCCGTGCATATAGGCGCTGCCGCCTCGGCCCAGTCCTATCTCGTCATCGATCGCATCATCGACGCCATCAGGCAGACCGGCGCCGACGCCGTCCATCCCGGCTATGGCTTCCTGTCGGAAAACCGCGCGTTTGCCGAGCGCTTGCGCCAAGAAGGCGTGATCTTCATAGGCCCGCCGGTCGGTGCCATCGAAGCCATGGGCGACAAGATCACGTCCAAGAAGATTGCGGCCGAAGCCGGCGTCTCCACGGTGCCGGGTCATATGGGCCTGATCGCGGATGCCGAAGAGGCCGTAAGGATCTCGGCCCGCATCGGCTATCCGGTCATGATCAAGGCTTCGGCTGGCGGCGGCGGCAAGGGCATGCGCATCGCGTGGAACGACCAGGAGGCCCGTGAAGGTTTCCAGGCGTCGAAGAACGAGGCGAGGTCTTCCTTCGGTGACGACCGCCTCTTCATCGAAAAGTTTGTCGATCAGCCGCGCCATATTGAGATCCAGGTGCTGGGTGACCAGCATGGCAATACGATCTATCTCGGCGAGCGGGAATGCTCGATCCAGCGTCGCAACCAGAAGGTCGTTGAAGAGGCCCCGTCCTCCTTCCTCGACGAAGCCACTCGCAAGGCGATGGGTGAGCAGGCTGTTCAGCTCGCCAAGGCCGTCGGCTATTTCTCGGCCGGCACGGTCGAATTCATCGTCGACGGCAAGCGCAATTTCTATTTCCTCGAGATGAACACCCGCTTGCAGGTGGAGCATCCCGTGACCGAGCTCATCACCGGCATCGACCTCGTGGAGCAGATGATCCGCATCGCCGATGGCGAGAGACTTGCGATCATCCAGTCTGACGTCAAGCTCAACGGCTGGGCGATGGAAAGCCGCCTCTATGCAGAGGACCCCTATCGCGGCTTCCTGCCATCGATTGGCCGGCTGACCCGCTATCGTCCCCCTAAAGAAGGCCCACAGCATGACGGTATTGTGGTCCGCAATGATACCGGCGTGTACGAAGGCGGCGAGATCTCGATGTATTACGACCCGATGATCGCTAAACTGTGCACCTGGGCCTCCGACCGGACGCGGTCGATCGAGGCGATGGCCGAGGCGCTCGATTGCTTCGAGGTCGAGGGCATCGGCCACAACCTGCCCTTTCTCTCAGCTGTGATGGCACATCCGCGGTTCCAGTCCGGCAACATCACCACGGCCTTTATCGCCGAGGAGTGGCCGGTAGGTTTCCACGGTGTCACGCCAGACAACGATCAGGCCCGCCAGCTCGCCTCCATCGCGACCTATGTTCACCTCATTGAGGAAGCCCGCCGCGCACAGATTTCAAGCACGCTCGCCAACCACACGCGTAAACTGGGCATCGACTTCGTTGCCGTCGGCGGCGACCACTCCTGGCCGCAGACCGTGACATGCGGGACCGGCACCACCGACATCCGCTATGGCGACGGCGTCAATCACACAGTCACAAGCGGCTGGCAACCGGGCAAAACGCTCGCCTCGTTCACGATCAATGGTGAAGCATCAAGCGTTAAGGTCTCGCGCGCCTCCACCGGATGGCGCCTTCGTTTCCGCGGCATCGACATGATATACCGCGTGATGACACCGCGCCTGTTCGATCTATCCCAGTACATGCCGATCAAGCAGTCGGCCGACACGTCGAAAAAGCTGCTCTGCCCGATGCCAGGCGTCATCACTCAGGTGCTGGTCAGGGAAGGCGACACGGTCGAAGTTGGACAATCGCTGGCGACGGTCGAGGCGATGAAGATGGAGAACCTGCTGAAAGCCGAGAAGAGGGCAGTGGTCAAGGCGGTGAAGGTCGAGGCGGGCCAAAGTCTGGCGGTGGATGAAGTGATCATGGAGTTTGAGTGATGTCGGATGCCAAGATTGCCGATTGGCAGGCACTTGCCGAAAAGGAGCTGAAGCGTTCACCGGAAACACTCGTCTGGAATACGCCCGAAGGTATCGAGGTTAAGCCGCTCTACACCGCTGACGATCTGCAAGATAGTTCGCATCTGAACAGCCTGCCGGGATTTGCGCCTTTCACCCGCGGCCCGCGCGCCACCATGTATGCGGGACGGCCTTGGACCATCCGCCAATATGCCGGTTTCTCCACTGCGGAAGCCTCGAATGCCTTTTACCGCAAGGCGCTGGCTGCCGGTCAGCAGGGCGTTTCCGTCGCCTTCGATCTCGCTACCCATCGCGGCTATGACAGCGACCATCCGCGCGTGGAGGGCGATGTCGGCAAGGCAGGCGTGGCGATTGACAGCGTCGAGGACATGAAAATCCTGTTCGACGGCATTCCGCTCGAAAAAGTCTCGGTGTCGATGACCATGAATGGGGCGGTCATTCCGGTGCTCGCCAGTTTCATCGTTGCGGGGGAAGAACAGGGTGTGCCCCGCGCCGCCCTTTCCGGCACCATTCAGAACGATATCCTCAAGGAGTTCATGGTCCGCAATACCTATATCTATCCGCCTGAACCTTCGATGCGGATCGTTGCCGACATCATCGAATATACGGCGAAGGAGATGCCGAAATTCAACTCCATCTCCATATCCGGCTATCACATGCAGGAAGCGGGCGCGACGCTTACGCAGGAGCTGGCCTTCACGCTGGCGGATGGCCGCGAATATGTGCGGGCGGCGCTGGCCAAGGGACTGAATGTCGATGATTTCGCCGGCCGCCTGTCGTTCTTTTTCGCCATCGGCATGAATTTCTTCATGGAGGCTGCCAAGCTGCGTGCCGCGCGCCTGCTCTGGTCGCGCATCATGGAGGAGTTCAAGCCGCAGAAGGCGTCCTCGCTGATGCTGCGCACCCATTGCCAGACGTCGGGCGTGTCGCTCCAGGAGCAGGACCCCTATAACAACATCGTCCGCACTGCCTTTGAGGCCATGTCCGCCGTGCTCGGCGGCACGCAGTCGCTGCACACCAATTCCTTCGATGAGGCGATTGCCCTGCCGACGGAATTCTCCGCCCGCATTGCCCGCAATACCCAGCTGATCCTCCAGCATGAAACCGGCGTCACCCAGGTCGTCGATCCGCTGGCCGGTTCCTATTATGTCGAAAGCCTGACGAATGAGCTGGCCGAGAAGGCCTGGGCGCTGATCGAGGAGGTCGAGGCGCTGGGCGGCATGACAAAGGCCGTGGCGGAAGGCCTGCCGAAACGGCTGATTGAGGAGGCCGCGACACGCCGGCAGGCGGCGGTGGACAAGGGCGAGGAAGTCATTGTCGGCGTCAACCGTTACCGGCTGGAAAATGAGGAAGATATCGACGTTCTCGATATCGACAATGCCGCCGTGCGCGCCGCGCAAATCCGCCGCATCGAGGAGACGCGTCGTCGCCGTGACGGCAAGGAGGTCGATGCAGTTCTGGAGGCGCTTTCACAGGTGGCCCGCAGCGGCAAGGGCAATATTCTCGGAGCTGCGGTTGCCGCCGCCCGTGCACGCGCCACCGTTGGAGAGATTTCCGATGCGCTGCGTGCGGCCTTCGGAGACCACGCTGCGGTGCCCGAGGTGGTGAGCGATATCTACGGCGAGGCTTATAAGGATGAGCCGGAACTCGCTACGCTTGCCGCCCGCCTTTCAGGTGCGGCTGAACGGATCGGCACAAAACCGCGCGTCATGGTCGCCAAGCTCGGGCAGGACGGGCATGATCGCGGCGCGAAGGTCATTGCGTCGGCCTTCGGCGATATCGGCTTCGATGTGCTGGCCGGCCCCCTGTTCCAGACGCCGGTGGAGGCAGCAGAGCTGGCCGTTCAGAACAGGGTGCATGTGGTCGGCATGTCGTCGCTCGCCGCTGGGCACAAGACGCTTGCGCCGCAGCTGGTGGAGGCGCTGAAACAAAAGGGCGCGGACGACATCGTCGTTGTTGTCGGCGGTGTCATTCCTCGGCAGGATTATCAGTTCCTGCTCGACCACGGCGTCTCGGCTATCTTCGGCCCCGGCACCAATGTCATGGATGCGGCCAACAAGGTGCTCGACCTGCTCGAAGGCATCAGGCGAAATGCGTGAGGGAAAGACGGCCATGTTCGGAAGATTGAATCACGTCGCCATCGCGGTGCCTGATCTTGACGCCGCTATTGCCCGCTACAGGGCGCTGGGTGCAGAGGTGTCGGAGCCGCAATCCCTGCCTGAACACGGCGTGACCGTTGTTTTCATTCAGGCTGACAATACCAAGATCGAGCTTCTTCACCCGCTCGGCGAAAATTCGCCCATTGCCGCGTTTCTTGAGAGAAATCCGGGCGGCGGCACGCATCATCTCTGCTTCGAAGTGCCGGATATTGTTGCGGCCCGCGACGATCTCGTCAAAAAAGGTGTTCGAATTCTGGGTGATGGCGAGCCGAAGATCGGCGCGCATGGCAATCCCGTTCTTTTCCTGCATCCGAAGGACATGGGCGGCGTGCTTTATGAGCTTGAGCAGGTTTCTCAGACACACGGCTGAAACAGGAACTTGAGAGCGCGGCGGACATCTTCGGCGCGGGGAGACTTCAAGTCATGAAGGGTTACCGCCAGATAGAATACCACGTCCTGTCCGCCTTGGATGGGCGCCAATTCCACGGCGCCTGACGAGGAAAAATCTCGCGCGAGCTAGTCAGGGAACGGTTGAGCAGGTCCTTTGCGCCGAGTGCCAACACCCCGGATTGCCGCATTCCAGGCGCGCAAACAACTCTTCCTTACGAACGTTTGCGATGGCTTCGAATCGAAGTCACCGTAGCTTTTATTTATTGGGGGCTCTGGGAGAAAAAGTCGGCAACGTTGGCCGCTTCGTCTCAACGATACGTGACCGTCGCGAAGATCGTCATCTCGCGGCCGGAGAGATGAATCCTACGCAGCCACTCTTATCTGGCGGCGATAATCGAACTGGCCGATACGGACCAGTTGCAACTGCGACATAACGGCCTTCGACCCCCCGATGTTGTTTTCTCTTATTGGAAGCGATCGCCGATTGAGTTGGCCTATCGCGCACTTGGATAATTGGCGTTCGCCGACACGCTGAACAGCCAGCGTTCTTACGTCATACCGCTGATCAATTTGTTGACTTTAATACGTTGCAGGGAGACCAAAATGAAAGATCCTGAAGACTCCCCACCTTTTAGCATGACACAGCGCACCGTGTTGGGAGCCGGAAGCAGCGGCGTTGTCGCGATGACGATCCTTCCAGTCTCGACAGGAGCAAGCGCGCAGGAAAGTTCCAAACGATCAGAAATTGTCGCTGAACAGGGGTGATGGTTCACGACGCGATGACCATCAATGATGACATCTATGAGATGGACATCGATTCTCGCGCTTCTCTGCTCGATCTCCTTCGGGAGCGTATCGGGTTGACCGGAACGAAAAAGGGGTGTGATCACGGCCAGTGCGGTGCTTGCACTATCCATATTGATGGCCGCACAGCGCTCTCCTGCCTTACCCTCGCGGCGAAGGTGAGCGGGCGGAACATTACAACGGTCGAAGGCCTGGGCTCGGACACCACGCTGAATCCCATGCAACGCGCATTCATAGACCATGACGCTCTCCAGTGTGGATATTGTACACCTGGTCAAATCATGTCCGCTATCGCCTGCGTTCAACAACAGCAGGTGGGCAACAAGAGCACCATACGAGAATTCATGAGCGGCAACATTTGTCGCTGTGGCGCCTACGTCGGAATAGTGGCGGCCATTGATTCCGTGGCACACGAGACGGAAAGGGGCTGAGTGATGCAAGCGGTCAACTATACACGCGTTGAAACACTCGAGGCCGGGTTGGAAGCCTACGCAGCGGCAGGGGAGGGCGCGCGATATCTGGCGGGTGGCACGACACTCTATGATCTCATGAAGCTTGGCGTTGAACAGCCCACCCACCTTATTGACCTGAGCGGTATTGCCGATCTCGATACGATTGAGACAGACGGTGACGTGCTTCGCTTCGGCGCTGCCGCTTTGATGAGTGATGTCGCACAGATATCGATTGTTCAGCGAGAATATCCGCTGCTGTCTGAGAGTCTTCTCAAAGCGGCATCACAGCAGTTGCGCAATATGGCGACTGTTGGCGGCAACATTCTCCAGACGACGCGGTGTCCGTATTTCCGGGGTGGTGACGGAATCTACGCGTGCAACAAACGTTCACCCGGCTCCGGTTGCGCGGCCATCGCCGGTCTTGACCGTGGCCAGGCTCTCTTGGGAACCATGCGATCGCCGTTTACAGAGGCACCTGCGGCGATCTGCGCCTCGACACCCAAAGCCCCGCTCACATGAGAGCACCGCACGAACATCCTGCTTGCTTTGCGCTCGAGAGTGCCGTCGACGAACTCGCGCATGCGACGGGTCTCGACCCGGTGCAATTGAGGCTCGACAACGACACCCAGATTGACCATTCAACCGGTAAGCGGATGTCGTCGCGCTTTCTCAAGGAATGTCTGACGCGCGGTGCCGAGCGTTTCGGCTGGTCAGCGCGGCAATCGCCGCCGGGCTCGATGAGAGCGGGCGACGGCACCCTGATCGGCTGGGGTGTGGCATGCGGATCCTACCAGGCACCCATGCATCCAGCGATCGCAAAACTGAGGGTGAGTGCCGACGGCTCAACAAGTTACGCAAGTGCCGGCCATGAAATGGGGCAGGGCCTTCGAACAGCGATAGCCCAGGCATTGCTTGGCGGTCTAAGGATCGATCCCAATCGTCTAACCATATCGATCGGGGACACAAGAGCTGCGCCGCAGCATCACACTGCAGGGTCCTGGGGAACTGCGAGTTCTGTTCCGGTGGCTGTTCTTGCCGCCGAGCGCATGGTCTCGGCGTTTGATGAGCTCCTCGGCGGGCGCAACGTTGCGGGCAATATGCATCAGCAGCTCGCACGTGTGCGGCGTCCCTATATCGAGCTTGAGGTGTCCATGACCGCTCCGGGACAGAGACCTGAGCATCTGGAGCGTCTAAGAGCGGGCACGTTTGCCGTTGGCGGGCTTCACGGCGACTATCCCGAGTTCACGGCATTGAGCTACATCGCACATTTCGTCGAGGTGCGTGTGGAACCGCGTACACGACGCATTCGCATGCCACGTGTTGTATCGGTTGCCGATTGCGGGCGTGTCGTGAGCCCGCGCGCAGCGCGCAGCCAGATCCACGGCGGAGTGGTATGGGCGTTGAGTGCCGCGCTTTGAGAAGAAAGCGAAGTTGATCCGCGCTATGGCGGATGGTTGAACGCTGACATCGCCGAATATCACGTCGCGGTTAACGCAGACATAGGCGACATCGACGTCTCTTTCATCGACGAGCCGGATTTCGATGCCAACAGGTCGGGCGTGAAGGGTGTGGCCGAAGTCGCAATGACTGATGCAGCCGCGGCGTTGGCGAACGCTGTATTTCATGCAACGGGCAAGCGGCTTAGAACTTTGCCAATCCGTATTGAGGATCTGCTCTCTTAGGGGAGCCGAGACCAATAGCATGCTTGCCCCGCCGTCTCCCGAACCTACAAGTCGGCACACCCCTGGGCATCGAATGTTGCAGGCTATATGATCTGGGCCATCAGACTTTGTCATGGCGTTAGCGGAAACGGCACTTCAAGCTTTGGCAAGCTTGCGCATACGCATATCGTCAAAGAAATCGTAACTGGTCATCAGGGTGTTTGGTCTTCAGTGGGCCAGCCTCCTGAAGGCCAAGGGTCAATTCCCGACGCCCGATCAAAAACAGGTACTGAACTCGCTTTTGCTTAGCAAAAGTTAGAACCCATGTCGGTTCTCGCCGACATGTATGGACCGGCAACGACCTGCATTCGCCGCCGGTCTCAGTCCTCCCGCGCGCTGACCCATGGCAGGCGGATGGTGACGGCAAGTCGATGTGACCGAAAAAAACGAGTCCCTCAGGTTCGGCGGTTAATGGCAATCCAGGCGGCGAACTTTTCCATGAAGGTTGAGAGAAATGCCGACGTCGTCTCATTCACGAGTTTTCCGTCGTCATCGAAGATGTTGTAGGCATCGCCCAGATAGGCCTCTGGTTGCTGCAATACCGGCACGTCCAGGCAAACCAGCGACTGCCGCAGGTGGTGATTGGCGCCGAAACCTCCCAATGCTCCCCGTGACGCAGTAATCACCGCTGCGGGCTTCCCGGCCCAAACATTCTTGCCGCCCGGACGGGACCCAACATCAAGCGCATTTTTGAGCACCGCGGGAACAGACCGGTTATATTCAGGCGTTACGAACAATACGCCATCGGATCCTCTGATCTGATCACGAAAGGCTTGCCACGAAGCGGGTGGGGATGCCTCATCGAGATCGGGATTATAGAATGGCATTTCGCCGATTTCGATAGCAGACAGTTGCAGCCCCTCGGGCGCAAGTTCTGCGAGCGCGCGCGATAGCGTGCGGGTAACGGATCCCGTGCGAAGGCTGCCAACAAGGACGGCGACGTGAGTAGTCATAAAGGTCTCCTGCATGTGGTGGCTCAAGGATTCCAAGAACCCCTATCAAATCGAATTGTCGCGGCGGGCTGGTTCTGGGGATACCTGAGCAACCCCGGGGAACCGCCCGTAAGGCGAAGGTTTTTTTCGGCCCGCGTTCTGGGTGAAGAAGGACAGGATCACGAGCGCGATCCCCACCAGTGCCGGTGCAAATCCGCCGTCACCCGCGTTGATATGCGCAGAAACAGCCAGACACAGGTGGAAGAACATGCCTGCATAGGTAAAATCCGTTAGCCCGATCAGAGGCCTCCACAGAACGACGACAGCAGCCGTGATTTTGATCACCGCCATAATCGGCACGAGATAGGCCGGGAACCCGAGATGCTCCCACATCTGTTGGACCCCGGAGATATTGGACAGGTAGAAGATTCCCGCCCCGAGATACATCAATGCGAGGAGTGCTGTACTCACCCAGTAGATCTTTTGCGTCATCCTCAGTCTCCGCGTGTGGTTTTAGGGAAGCAGCGAGCCAGCCGTCATCGTCCGATACCGAAATATAACATATATCAATTTTATTACCGCTAGCAAGTTGTGTTTACCATGGAGGCTTAGGCCCACTTGGGGGATCCTTCGGTCTGAACGCCCGCAATAGAGTGGTATTTGCCTTTCGCCACTGTCGATATTCACGACAGTAACCGGCCCATTTCGCACTTTGTTAATTAAGATACGCTACATTTATGGTTGTCGTACCATTTGTCTGGGAGGAATCGATGCTGGGCGGTCGTTTGAAGAAGGAACTGAAGTGCTGCCGGGAGGAACTCGCAGCGGTCAGTGAACGCGCCTCTCTACTGGATGACGCCTGTGGCATTGGATTGTGGGAAGCATACATGCCTGAGGCGGATGCTACCCACAGAGATGCTAGATGGGTCTGGTCTGCGGAGTTCAGGCGGCTATTGGGCTATGAGACGCAGGCTGAGTTCCCAAATGAGATGGCATCCTGGTCAGACCGTCTGCACCCTGATGACATCGCGCCCACCTTCGCCGCATTTAGCGGCCACCTGCAAGATAAGACGGGGAAATCGCGCTACAATGTGGCCTATCGGTTGAAGGTTCGCAACGGCTCCTATCGATGGTTTCGTGCGACCGGGGGGTGCCGCTACCAGCCAGACGGCACCACCGTGCGCGCTTGCGGTTCGCTTACCCTGATTGATGAACAGGTCTTGCTTGAGCAAAGCGCCAAAAAAACCGCCGAAGAGGATCAGGATGTTATTGCGGCGTTGCGTGACGCGGTGGCAGCCCTTGCCGCCGGCGATCTGACTTATCTCATTTCCAGGCCTTTCCCCCCGCGATCGGAATTGTTGAAAAGTGATTTCAATCAGTCCTTGTCCAAGCTGGCCGCGACCCTCAGTTCCATTAGAGACGCGGCTACCAATGTCGACGTAGGCACGCGCGAGATAGCGACCGCCGCCCAGGATCTCTCCAGACGGACTGAGCAGCAGGCGGCATCTCTCGAAGAAACCGCGGCGGCGGTTGAAGAGATCGCGTCAAATGTCGCCAACTCGACCAGACGGACGGAGGAAGCGAGAGCCGTCGCAAGACGGGCAAATGATTCGGCCGCGAAATCAGTCGACGTCGTGTCCCATGCCGAAGAGGCTATGAGAAAAATCGAGACCTCGTCGCAGCAGATATCAAACATTATCGGCGTGATCGACGAGATTGCCTTTCAGACAAATCTCCTGGCACTGAATGCCGGCGTGGAGGCAGCCCGGGCAGGCGAGGCGGGCAAGGGTTTTGCGGTGGTTGCACAGGAAGTGCGCGAACTGGCACAAAGGGCAGCCCAGGCCGCCAAGGAGATCAAGGGCCTGATCCAGAATTCATCGTCTGAAGTCGAAAGCGGCGTTAAACTGGTGCGCGACACTGCCGAAGCGCTGAAAGCCATTGGCTCCTTCATCCTTGAAATGAATGGCCATATGGAGTCGATCGCGACATCGGCGCGGGAGCAGTCGATAGGCCTTGTCGAAGTCAGCAAGGCTGTAAACTCAATAGATCAGACGACACAGCAAAACGCGGCGATGGTTGAGCAGTCCAATCGGGCATCCTTTGCCCTGTCGGACGAAGCCAAGAGACTGAGAGATTTGATAGCCCAGTTCAATCTCGCCAACGAGGCACGAGGGCAGCCGCGAAATCTCGACCGGGCCGCGTAGGCCATAGCGGCTGCGCCTTGGCCCCGCAGCACTGCTCCCAAGGCCAGATCAAGACGCGGAGGTCAAACGCCAAGATGTGCGGCAGGACTGCCGGTCAAGATCGTTGACAGGGTATGCCGTTGGACGCACATCCTTCGTTCCGGCGTTCTGCTCCGGTTTCCGGCATCGTGATGGTGATGCAAAGTTCCAGTTCCAACCCAACGATCGATCGAGGAGCAATTCCCAGCGACAGCAATGGCGCAGTCGGCGGCCGGATCCGTCTCAAGGGGAATTTGCCAGGGACTACTCTTCTTTCTCCTCAGCCGACGACAGATCTAGGGGGCCGGCTGCGACCAGGACCGCGTCGACGTCTGCATAAATCCAATCGCCAGGCGCGATTGTCACTTCGCCGAAGCTGAGAGTGACGCCAAACTCCCCGGCTGTGGGCTGCCAGCTCCTTCGGGCCGTTGCCCCAAGAGCTTTCACCCCGATCGCCAATGAGCCTATCGCGGCGCTGTCGCGAATAACGCCGTTTATGATGACGCCCGCCCATCCGTTGGCAACGGCGATTGCGGCAAGCCGATCCCCCATCACACCGACGCGCGTGGACCCGGCGGCATCAACGATGAGCACACGCTGGTCGCCGGCCTCGGAAAGGGCTTTGAGGACGGGCGTATGATCTTCGAAAACACGCAAAGTCGCTGCCTTGCCGAAAAAGCAAACCTGATTTCCGAAATTATGAAATTGAAGACTGCACACCTGCAGCCGTTCATGGTGCCTATCGTAGATATCTGCCGTATTAAACATGTCTGCTATCCCCGGGGTTCTCAATGTCGAGCCATAGCCTGAGGCTGACCGGTCATTTCCAGGCAAAGAGGCTGCGGACCGATCGAATCGTTGGGTTTGCAACCCATGCGTGCTGGTATGTGGTAAGCCACAGCGAGGTCAAAAGCCGGGTTGCTGTAGCCCGCAGTGACATGATCCCCGGATTCACCATCGTGGTCCGGGAAACTCAAGCAGCAGTTGCCCTTCTGCGTCCAGATCGGAAAAGAGCGATAAGCCTTCAATTCAACCGCCGCTCTTCATCGATCATGTTTCGGTCGCGATCCTCGGACATAGCATGGTAATCGCCGAGTATCGCAGCGGCGCAATCAAAACCTGCATAGTAGGTTGCCGAACCCCGGAGTGCGTGTTTGATGAGCTCCCCCGAAAATTCGATCCCTCGTCGCAACAGTCCGAGCAAGTTCCTGTCCACAGCCGGATTCGCCGTCTCGGGTTCTACCGGGGCCGGCCTTATCGGCAGGCGTATGACATTTTCCAACTCACGAGTGCCCTGCTCGTTGTTGTCTGTTCTTTTCATCTTGCGGCACCTTACAGATAACCTGTCAAAGGGACTTGAGCCAAATCTGGCGATGGGAAGGGGCCGGCCGTGACTGAGCACCGCCGGTCCGGCTGTTAATGGCGCAACGTTTGGAGACATTGCGCCATTGCCTTCGCCGTGTCAGTTACGCGGTCGTTTGGAGGCTTCTTCTACGATGGTCGGGTCGAGCACGTCTGAGACTTTGATCGCGCTCTTGGTAAATCCGAGCTGCTGCATCAGATCGAAGTTCGCCTGCAGCGCAGCGGCATTGGGCATCATGTCGGGATTGCGGTAATAATCCTGTTTGGTAAACACCCAACCTTGCCAAAACTCGACCGGGAGCTTTGTCGCGGAGGCAGCAATCTTCTCCACTTCGGCGTGATTGGCAGGGTCGGAAAACCAGTATGCGACGCGCTGCATGTCGGCCATAAAATCGACGAGTGCCGCTCGGTTTTCTTCAACGAAGCTTTTCTTGGCTACCCAGACGATGAGATCGCTTTCACCCATCCCGTCTTTCCCGGTAAAAAGGACGCGATTTCCCTCCCGGAACGCAGCCTGGGCTGAGAACGGCCGTATCGCGGAGAACGCATGGGCTTTTCCGCTCTTCAGCATCTCGCCCATGGTTGCAGGTGCCGCCTCAATAATCGTGACATCTTTATCGCTGATCTTGTTCTTGTGCAGCATGGCGCGCAACATCAGGTCGTTCGCGCTGCCGATAGCACTCACTGCTATGATTTTGCCTTTGAGGTCCGCCACCGAACGGATGTTGCTGTCGTCCCGCACCAGGAACTCGGTGGAATAATAGCCGTTCACGCCGTCTTGTAGCTCATCGGCTATAATACTGATATCGGTTACTCCGTTTTCATATGCGGTCGCGAGCCCGCCCGCAGAAATGTCTGCGATGTCGAGGTCACCCGAGGCGAGCCCTTGAAGCGCCTCGGATGTGCCACGAAAGCGCGCGACCTCAAGATTGTAGGTCTTGCCCAGATTTCGCATCAAGTCCTTCTTTTCCAGCACGATCGAGCCCCAGCTTGTCACTGGCACGACCCAGGACAGCTTGATTGTCACAGGCTCTGCGGCTGCTGGCATGTGTAACATGGTCGTCAGCCCGACCATGAGCGCGATCTTCGACAATAGTTTCATTGCATTCCTCCCTGGTTGTTGAGGGCCTCGCCGGCCCGCAAAACGGCGGTACGTCACCGTTATGATCCCACGGCCCGGCGGTGTCCTACCCCCACCCGTCGGACCAGAGTTTCGCTAGACGGTAGCCGGGGGCGCCGTCTCTGGATGCCAGCGCAGCAAGTGTTTCCGGGCAACGGCAAGAAGCTTGATCACGACAAAGCCAACGACGGCAACCTCGACGATTCCGGCGAATAGCGCCTTCGAATTGGAAAAGCGCGAGGCGTTGATCATGTCGGCACCGAGACCGCCCCCCGCGGTTAGCATCTCCGTCACGATGCAGATGATGAGGGATAGGGGCAGGGCCACCTGCAAGCCGGTCAGGATTTGGGGCATCGACGCCGGCAGCAAGACTTCCCGAACCAGTTCGGTCCGGCTTGCGCCCATGCTCTTTGCTGACCAGACGAGATCGCGCTGCACGGTGCTTGTGGCAGCGATGGTCGCGGTTAGAACGGGAAGAAACGCGTCGATGACGATCATGAAAATTTTCGTGGCGTCACCGAACCCCAGCCACAAAATGACGATAGGGAGAAACACGATCTTTGGCACCGGAAACATGATCGAGATGAGGGGATCAAAAAACCAGCGGATGGTTTGGTTCCGAGCCATGAGGACGCCAAGAGCGATGCCAAGCGTGCTTGCGATCAAAAAACCCGACATCGTGCGATAAAGCGTCAGCTGTACGCTCTGCCACAATTCGCCTGACAGTGCGGACGCGTAGATTGTTTGAAGAACCGATGTGAGTGGTGGAAGCTGGAAGGGCGTTACCAGCCCGCTTCGCGCGAAGAGCTCCCAGACGAGGGCGAGTGACACAAGGCCAATCCAGCTTTGACCGACGGCGGCCGCCCTCAATATCATCGCATTGCGGGTGCCTTGGGCTCGTCGGGAACCGTTTTTTACGTTCTCTATTGTTGCCATGCCAGTACTCTCTTCGAAAATGTCTGAAAGAGGCGGTCGAATAGGAATCCGAGGGCGGCTACCGACACGATGACCGCGTACATAGCATCGTTGGCCCCGGCCGATCCGTACAGACCGATCAGATAACCGAGCCCGTTGCTGGCCGAGATCAGTTCGCCGGCAACGAGCAAGACGAAAGAAAGAGCCAGCGCCGTGCGAATGCCGTTCAGCAGCTCCGGAAGCGCGCTCTGGGCGACCACATCACGAAGCACGCCGAATTTTGACGCGCCCATGCTGCGAGCAGACCAGACAAGAGCGGATTCGGTCGAGCGGGCTCCGTTGAACGCACCAAGCATGATCGGCAGCAAGCAGCCCATGAAGACGAGCAGGATCTTCGAGGCGTCCCCGAATCCGAGCCAAATCGCGGTCACGGGAATGAGCGCCGACTTAGGTATCGGATAGAAAATCTGCACGAGGGGGCCGAGAGCAGCGTTGAGAGGGCGCCACCACGCCATGAGGATCCCGAGTGTGCCACCGAACAGAATAGCAAACGCCAGCCCAGCGCCTGCGCGGATGAGTGACGCCAGGCCGTTGGAAACGAGCTCTCCCTCGCCCAGCAACTGCGCCCACGAGACGGCAACCGCACTGAGTGGTGGAAGGATATTGGCTGAAACGATACCCAGACGCGGCGTGATCTCCCACAGCAGGGCGACGATCAGCAGAGGAAAATAATGGATGATCGCGTGTCTCATCGGCCGACGGCATCCTCAGCCTGCTTGGCTTCAGCACGCACCAGACGCTGGAGCTCGTCTACCTTCTCGACAAACTGGGGACTGCGCACAAATGCCGGGTCGGACCGATCGAAATCGCACGACACGATCGTCTTGATCCGGCCCGGTCGCGCCGACATCACGACAACCCGCTGGGAGAGATAGGCCGCCTCATGAACGTCGTGGGTGACGAATATGACAGTCTTTGGTGAGCGCCTCCATATGGCAAGCAACTCGTCCTGCATCAGACTCCGAGTTTGTGCATCCAGCGCACCGAACGGCTCATCCATCAGGAGGATCTTGGGATCGATCGCCAAAGTCCGTGCAATCGCGGCCCTCTGCTTCATGCCGCCAGACAAATGCGAAGGGAAACTGTCTTCGAAACCTTCAAGTCCGACTAGCTTAACGAAACCGCGCGCCTTGTCTTCGGCATCGGCCTTCGACATGCCCTGCTTGCGCAGGCCGTAGGCCACGTTCTGCAACACGGTGAGCCAGGGGAACAAAGCAAAACTCTGAAATACGATGCCTCGGTCCGGACCTGGGCCGGCAATCTCTTTCCCGTCAACTGAGATGGTGCCTTCGACGGTCGAAAGAAAACCGCCGATAAGGTAAAGAAGAGTCGACTTGCCGCAGCCCGAAGGCCCAAGCAGCGAAATAAATTCCCCTGTCTTCACGTCCAGCGAAACGTTTTCCAGCGCGGTGACGGGCCGTTTGTTTGCCGGCGCGTAGACATATTTCAGATCCCTGATATTGACGCTGGCAACAGCGGGCGTGGAAGACATCACCGGCTGCGGTGGCCCCGCCAAACGTGAATCATTAACGGTGTCAAGCATGCATTCCTCCGATGCTGTTCAACGCGTAAGCCAAAAACCCTCAGATCTTTGGCGCTTTTGCTGGCAGGACGACCAGTGCTAGCTGGACGGCCCGCTGCAGTTTCCCGCGTCACGCTCGTTAGGTCTTCCTACGAAGCCTGGTCAGGTTTGACGACGGGCGCTGATAGAACACAGCCCTCCAAGCTCTGGTCTATGTCGCAAATTTGTATTTCGTCCGATTTTAGCGCGAAACTGGCGCCTTGCCAAGTTGCCGGCCAGGGGCGAACGGCTCCGGATCGAGCTCCCTGCGGAATTTAATTTCAGAAAAGGCCAGAGGGCTCCATTCCAAGCGCATAACGGCCAGACTGGGTTGCGTAAGTCTCCCAGTTCAGTCCGATATGTCTGGCCGCTGCATTGATGTCCCGCCATGCGCGCTGCGTCTGATGACCCAGCGACGTGGCCGCCGCACCCGTGCATTTGAGAACAAGTTCGGCAGCCTCGGTCGACATACGGGTCGAGAAGGCGAAATTTCGGCGGATCCTTATTCGCTCTTCGACGGTCGGTTGCCTGCCCACGTGCGCTGCTGCTGTCAGCACATCCATGCTTGTAAAGATCGCAATCTCTGCAGCCTCGATATCCGCCAGCGCTTCACCGATCCATGCATGCGCCAAGACATGGTCACTGAACTTGCCGCGCGCCGAGTCCCGGTCGCCGGCGGCAGCCGTAGAGATCAGGACCTCGAGTGCGCCACGGGCGATCCCAGGCAGCGTTGCCGCAATGCCGACCGGCGTCGTGGACATCAAGGGCAATGCGTACATCGGATTGGCGTTGGCCGCCGAACCGGGGGTCTTCCCACTATTCATCAACGGGTAGGCAAGTGTCCTGTGCGTCGGCACGAACACGTCGTCGAGGATGACTGTCTTGCTGCCGGTCCCAACAAGACCCATGACATACCAGTCGTCTTCGATCGAAAAATCGCTGCGCGGCACGAGAGCAAAATGGGCAATCGGAGGCTTATCCCCCTCCGCGGGAGCAAGGAACTGCGCAAGATGCCAATCGGCGTGGTCACAGCCGCTGGCAAATCCCCAGCGCCCGGACAACCGGAACCCGGCATCGACCCGTACGGCCGATTGTGCCTTGGGATTAATCCCGTAGGTGGCGGAAATCACGGTTCTCGCGCCACGGGCCCAAACTTCCTTCTGCGCCTCGATATCGAACGTGGCTGCAATCCAGTTCTGCGATGCGGCGACCCCGTAGACCCAAGCGGTGGAACCGCAGCCGCGGCCAAGTTCCGCGATGACCCGCGCCGCCGTGGTGAGGTCAGCCTCATGGCCGCCAAACTGGCGGGGCACAAGAACTTCAAGCAGTCCGGCATCCCTTAAACGAGCAATGGTCTCCGCGGGAACGCGTCGCGCCCTCTCCGTTTCAAGCGCGGTCTCCCGGAGATACGGTACCAAGGCCGAGGCCGCATTCACCAGATCTTCGGTTTTCTGAATGTTTGAATGCATCATGAATATCCTCCTGCCCATTCCTATTTCATTAATTTTGCGTTTTGTCCATTTTTTATTTTTCGCGATTCTTGCCGGGTGCGCTGCGCCTGAAGGCAAAACTCTTGTATGAATCTGGCGACGCCGCTACCGGTCTCCAATGGGCCGTTCGTCTGCTATGTTTCTGTAAAACATAAATAATGTACTATGCAATGTTGTCCGTTTGCCCTCAAAGCCTCTGGGCGATGGGTCAGGAAAATTTGCAAGGGCGCACAAAAAAGTGGACAGAATTAAAAATCGGTCATATAGCATTTTTCTAACGGAGGAGGGCTGGTGAACCGGCTTTGCCTATCAGGTGTCCAAAATGCCTATCGTCCGCCTGGGAGGAAGAATGATGCTGGATTTCACCAACGGTCCCGTCGCGATCAGGTCGTTGGATGCAGGAGCGAACTTTTTGAAATACGTCAGTAGGATCGGTCCGGGGTTGACTGGCTACTTTGGTTCCTCGCCGGCCGGTTCAGCGGCTTCCCAACAATATGCGTCCGGACGAAACTTTTATGCGGTTGCCCGACGTGTTGACGAGGGGCATCACATTGCGTTGACTTCACCAGCCTGCCTTTGGGAGATGGCTGTCTCCGGTCGAGGAGCCTGCGGTTGCCGTGAATATCCTGGCTCGAACGGAGACCAGTTACTGACGCCGGGCTGTCATTCCTCGGCGTTTGCTACGCGGCCTGGAGGAAAACACTCCCACTATCGATTTTTCGGGGGACGTTCTTTTTTGCCATCAGGATCTTCCAGGCCAACTCGTCTATTCCACTCTCCGCGGCATCAATCGACAGAAGACTCAAATCAAGTCGCTGTTTGTTCCCGAGTAAGGGCTGACAGGAACAGTCGACCTTTCTCGGTCATGTGGAAGAACACCTTTGTCCCGCTTCATGTAGGTGCGGAGAGGTACTCCCGCGAGCGGCGATACTAAATCCAGTGCTGATCCCGCACCATGCAAAGGGATGTACAGCACCACAACAGGAGAAAAAACAAATGTTTAAGACAGAACAGGCGCGGCCCGATACCGGCCACCTGATGAACATCAACCCCCGTCATGGTGGCCGCGAAGACAAGAGCGACAACGCCTTCGGACTCTGGGGCGTCGATCATATTGCGCTGCCGGTGACAGACATCGTTATGATGGAGCAATTTATCCGGGAGTTCCTCGGAGGTGAACCTTATTACTATGCGGGCTTTGACGACTACGACAGGGGAACGAACCGAAAGCCGCACCTTTTTGTCCGGATCGGCCGCACTCTCCTGCAAATCACGGCGGAAACAGGTCCATCCACCCCGCAGGCCGACGATCCGAACATTGCTCCTCATTGGGCCTTCCGGACAAGCGTCGAAGGGCTCGATGCGAACATCGAGCGACTGAAGAACGAGGGCATCCCCTTCTTCGGGCCGATGGCCCATCGCGATATCGATGTCGTCTCGGTCTACTTCCGCTCTCCGGAAGGCCACAAGCTCGAGTTCTGCACCTGGGACGAATATCCGGTCGAAAAGACAAAGATGATGGGCGCCCCGGGTGTCGGCTTTATTCGCTGGAAAGAGCTCATGCACAACTGGCCCAACAACCGGTAGTAATGAGACAGCGACATCGGCGGGATCGAACCAGCAAGGTCGGCCCCATCGATCGTCGCCTGCCCGTACAGGGTATCCAGGCAGAAAGCGAGTTGAGCAAATGAAGACCATCGATGCGCCGATATTCGTCGTGCTCGTGCGGTACACGCAGCCAGTTGAGGCGGTGATGAAACACCTGGAGGCCCATCGCGAATTCATCGCATCAGGATACGCGCGCGGTATTTTCCTTGTTTCCGGACGTGGCGCGGATAACGATCCCGGTGTGGTCGTCGCTTCGGGCGTAAGCCGACAAGAACTGCAGCAACTGATGAAGGAAGACCCATTCTACCAGCATTCGGTGGCGACTTACGAGGTTGTCCAGTTCCACGCGTCACGCGCGTGCGACGAACTCGGCCAATTGTTTCCATCCCTATAGGAGGGACAGCTTCGGGCTGCGCCTTGGCGTGAGCCCGCTGTTGGACGCCGGTTGGAGGACCGACGTCCATGACGACAGTCGGTCAGAACAGGTCTACGGCGTTCTTTGGGAGGGAGCATGTCATGAAGCAGGATAAACGGAATTCTACCCCGACAGCTGTACTGGCTGCGCGGCAGGATCAACTGGAGGCGTCGTTTCTGCGGGGGGCGATGGGTCGTCGCCGCTTCATTGCGACTTCTCTGGCTCTGGGCTTTCTCTCAGCGTCACGGGTCAAGTCCGTCGCCCAGACACTGGAGGAAATCAAGACCAATCAAGCCTCTCAAGTCCGGTCACTTGCTGGCAGCTACGACTACGTTGTCTGCGGTGCGGGTAGCGCAGCCTGTGCCCTGGTGGGCAGACTGGCAGCCGACGGAAGCAAAAGCGTTCTCCTGATAGAAGCGGGGGGCTGGGACGACGCTCCATCCGTTCTCGACCCGCGGCTGTGGTTCACCAATCTCGGGACCGAACGGGACTGGGGCGACGCCTCCGAACCGTCCGCTGATGTCAACAATCAACGCGTGGTGATTCATACGGGGAAGCTGTTGGGCGGCGGCAGCAGTATCAATGCAACGATCTGGGCCCGCCCCTTCAAGAGTGATTTCGACTATTGGGCTGAGGTGACACAAGACCGGCGATGGAGCTACGAGTCCGCGCTTTCAACCTTCCGCCACATCGAAAACTGGCAAGGTGTACCGAGCGAGCGGTACCGCGGCCGGGGCGGCCCCGTCTGGTGCCAGACCGCGCACGATCCGTCACCGCTTGCACTCGCGATGCTCGATGCCTGTCGCGCCCTTGGGCTACCGATAAACAGTAGTTTGAACGGCGTGCGCGAGGAGACCGGCGAAGGCTTTGCCCTGACGGAGCAGATCATACGGGACGGCCAGCGCCAGAACATGGCAAAATCCTATCTCTACCCTGTCCTTGCCCAGGCAAATGTGACGCTTCTGACAAATGCTCATGTGGATCGAATTGCCCTCGATAAAGACATCGCCACCGGGGTCGAATTCACGCATGAGGGTCAGCGGCGGAC
>NZ_JAUQTZ010000083.1:0-27467 GCF_059803845.1 Rhizobium sp. UFLA01-1127
TTCATGACATGCGCGGCGCCATGACGGCATTGTTTGAAATGATTATGTCATTTGGCTCATTTCGGCGCGCTGGCCCTTTCAGCAAGACGCCGGATCATTTCAAAGGACCGTCCCGTGCAGGCCCGTTTTAATCTGATGACGAAGATCTTGGTGGTGGCATCGCTGGTCGTCATTGCTGCCCTTTGCGGCTTTTCAATTTATATCGACAGCCTTCAGCGCACTGCAACTCGCGACGCGGTCAAAGGAGAGATCGAATCCTCCGGCCTCCAATCGTCCCAGAGCATTTCCAACTGGCTGGGCGCCCGTGTCATGCTGACCGAGCTTGCCGCCAATGCCGCTGCCAAAGCCGGAAATCCGGCGGCGATCACCAGTGCTTTCGACAATCCCGTCCTGTTGCGGGAGTTCATGTCGACCTATGTGGGTGACGAGCAAGGCGTCTTCACCAGCGTTCCCAATCAGCCGCTTCCGGCAGGCTACGATCCCCGCAAGCGTCCCTGGTACAAGGATGCCGTTCAAGCCGACAGGCTGGTGCTGACCGATCCCTACAATGATGCCTCGACGGGCAATCTCATCATCAGCGCCGCCATGCCGGTCAAGCGCGACGGCAAGCTCTTCGGTGTCGCGGCAAGCGATTTTTCGCTCGGCTCGCTAGTCTCCATGATCAAGTCGGTCACGATGGGCGGCAAGGGTTCGGCATTCCTGGTGAAGAGCGATGGGACCATTCTCGTCCATCAGGATCAGCAACTGGTGACCAAGAAACTCGCCGACGCCTTCCCGCAAGCGACGCCCGCCGTTGGCTCCGGCATTTTCGAGACGACCTTTAACGGCAGATCGGTTCTTGTCAGTTTCCTGCCCATTCAGGGCCTGCCCCGCGCCGATTGGTATCTCGGAGTTCAGATCGATCGTGATCAGGCCTTTGCCGGCGTTGCCAAGTTCCGGATTGCGGCCGCGGCTGCGACTCTCATCGGCGTTGTCGCCCTGATCGCCGTATTGGCAGCCCTGCTGTCGCGATTGGTCGTCCGCCCGGTGCTTGAAATGACGAGCGTCATGGGCAGGCTCGCAGGCGGCGACGTCTCCGCCGCGATTCCTGGAACCGATCGCAAGGACGAACTCGGCCGCATGGCAGCCGCGGTCGCCGTTTTCCGGGACAACATGATCCAGCGAGGCCGCCTTGCGAAAGAGGCCGAAGATACCAGGATGTCCAGCGAACAGGAGCGGCGCGAACGCGAAGCTCTCAAGGCCAGCGAAGAAGAGCAGATCGCTGCGGCCGTGCAATCGCTTGCCGATGGGCTTGGCCGTCTTGCGGATGGCGATCTCGTCCATCGCATCACGGTTCCCTTTGCCGGCGATCTCGATCGTCTGCGCAACGACTTCAATACCTCGGTTGCAAGGCTGCATGAAGCCATGGCGACCGTCGGACGCAATGCCCGGGCAATCGACACGGGTGCCGGAGAAATCCGCGCCGCTGCCGATAACCTCGCCCGGCGCACCGAGCAGCAGGCAGCCTCTGTCGAGGAGACAGCGGCAGCTCTCGAGGAAATCACCACCACCGTCAGGGACAGCGCCCGCCGGGCGGAGGAAGTCGGCCAGCTTGTCACCCGGGCTCGCGGCGGTGCGGAAAAATCCGGGCAGATCGTCGAAAAGGCCGTCGGCGCGATGAACATGATCGAAAAATCCTCCGGCGAGATTTCCAACATCATCGGTGTCATTGACGATATCGCCTTTCAGACGAACCTGCTTGCGCTCAATGCCGGTGTCGAAGCGGCGCGCGCTGGCGAAGCCGGCAAGGGCTTTGCCGTGGTTGCCCAGGAAGTCCGCGAGCTCGCCCAACGCTCCGCACAGGCGGCCAAGGAAATCAAGTCCCTGATCACCGCCTCGGGCGAGCAGGTCAAGAACGGCGTCACCCTGGTCAACCAGACGGGCGAAGCGCTCGAGGTAATCGTCCGCGATGTCCAGGAGATCAATCGCAATATAGAGGCGATCGTGCGAGCTTCACGCGAACAATCGACCGGCCTGCAGGAGATCAACACGGCCGTCAACACCATGGATCAGGGCACCCAGCAGAACGCGGCCATGGTGGAGGAACAGACCGCCGCAAGCCATGGCCTGGCATCGGAAGCCGCGACGCTGAATGAGCTGCTGGCTCAATTCCGCATTGCCGAGCAGACGGTCCATGAGACACGCCCCCGCCGCGCCGCCTGAGGGATACGGTTCTGGTTCAGCCGTTTGATCCCGATCGGCCAGGCACGGCACCATTCAAATCTGTCAACCAGGATCGCGCGCTTGCGCGATCCGTTGGAAACAAAGATAGCTCGTCCCGCAAGTCGATGGCGCGGCAGCGAAAAACCTGGCCCGATCAGCCCTCCAGTACCGACTGCTTGTCCTTGATCAGCCGTGCCGGCAGGTTGACTGTGACCGACAATCCGCCGAGATCGGAGCGGGCAAGCGTCAGCTTGCCGTCATAGGCTTCCACCAGATCCTTCACGATCGCCAGGCCGAAGCCGGTCCCGGCGATGCTTTCGTCCAGCCGCCGGCCGCGGCGGATGAAGGCCATCTCCGCATCCTCGGGCAGGCCTGGACCATCGTCCTCGATGCGCAGCTCCACGCCCCCTTGCTCGGGCAGCTGCGATAGGCGGACCTTGACCTTGCCTGCCGTCCATTTCCGCGCATTGTCGATCAGATTGCCGGTAATGTCAGCAAAATCCGCCTCGTCGATCGCCAGCCACATCTCGGGCGGGGCCGCAAGTTCGAAATCGATCTCCCGCTCGCGCGACAGGCGCCGCATGACGGAGATGATTTTCTGCAGGTCCGCGCCGGCGTTCATGACGCCGACCGTATGGGCGGCTGCCAGGCTTGCGCGCGTTTGCGCCAGCGTCCGCTTGATCTGTGCCTCCATCCGGCTGACCTCCGTCTGGATCGCCGCCGCCCTCTCCGACATACCCTCTTCCGAAAGCGTACGCGCGGTCGCCTCGAGTGCGGCGAGCGGCGTCTTGAGACCATGGGCAAGATCGCCGGCGCGGGCGCGCGCCTGCGTCAACTGCGTCTCGCGGGATGCCAGCAGGCCGTTGAGATCGTCGACGAGCGGCTGGACCTCCCGCGGAAACTGGCCTGTAATCTTGCGCGCGGATCGCTCCTGCACCGCCATCAAGGCCGCGCGCAGATCGTTCAGCGGCCGCAGCCCATATCGCAGAAAGGCCACCACCGCCACGATCAGGGCACCCGAAAGCACGCCGAGCGAGGGCGCCATGGCATAGAAGAAGCGCCAGCGTGCCGGCGCAAGTTCGCGATTGTCGAGCGCCATCAGAATGTCGACGGTCTGATCGCCGCTGGCCGAGGGAATCGAGATGGATCGTTCGACAGCGAGAAGATGCCCGCCATTCGGCCCCTTCATGTCCGTTGCCCGGCCGGCATCGCGCGGGCGGGAGCGAAGCCAGGACAGATTCTGCTCCCAGAGCGATTGCGAGCGCAGCTCGACGGTGCCGTTGCGCCCGATCTGCCAATAGAAACCGCCGTTCGGGATGCCGAAGCGGGAATCCGTCGGCGTGTCGTCAAGAAAAAGTTGGTTTGATGAGTTGATATCGACCGCGGCCAGCAGGACACGCAATTCCTCATCTATCTCGGACAGCGCGAGCGCCCTCACCGCCAGCCCGGAAATGGCGTTGATGCCGACGCCCGCCAGAAATGTTGCAACGATGATCGCCACAGCCGAACCGAGCAGCAACCGTCCCCGCAGCGAGAACGGGGTCATGACGGCGGCGCCTCGCGTGGAATGACGTAGCCCTGTCCGCGGCGGGTCTCTATGACCGTTCCATCGAACTTGCGCCTGAGGCGTGCGACGACGACTTCAAGCGCATTCGACAAAAGCTCCGTCTCCTCGTCATAGATGCTGTCGGCGATCTGCGACCTGGAAAGCACGGTGCCGACATTGTGCATCAGATAGGCAAGAAGCCGATATTCGAGGGCGGTGACCTGCACCGGCTGCCCACGAAACGAAACGGTGCGCTGGCGCGTATCGAGTTCCAGCACGCCATTGGAAAGGATGGGAGACGATTGCCCGGCCGCGCGGCGCATCAGCGCACGCACGCGCGCCAGAAGCTCTTCCATGCGAAACGGCTTGGTCAAATAGTCGTCGGCGCCGGCGTCCATGCCGTCGACTTTGTCGCGCCAACCGTCACGGGCCGTCAATATGATCACTGGCATGCCGCGGCGCTCGGCACGCCAGCGCCGCAATACCGTCAGGCCATCCAGCTTCGGAAGCCCGAGATCGAGGATGACGAGATCGAAATGCTCGACATCGCCGCGATACCACGCCTCCTCGCCGTTGCTTACGGTCGAGACGACATAATGCTGATCCTCCAGACAGCGGCGCATGTCCGCCACGATGCTGGGCTCATCTTCAGCAATCAGAATGCGCATTGTCAGCGTCTCTCGATCACGGCGAGCGTTGCGCCGTCGAGGACTATGTCACCACGTTTGCCGTCAGGCTTCAAGACACGCACGGCATAGGCCTGGCGCCCCGCGCGGCGAACCCGCTTGATTCGCAGGACCTTGCCCGGCATTTCCCGTGCGACTACCGCATAGATCTCGCGCAGCGGCCGCAATGCGCCGCCATCCTCGACCAGAACGCTACTATGCAAACGAGCAGATGCGTCCGTGCCTAAAGAACTCAGCAAAGCCGCCACCAAGAGAACGGACAGCCGGCGGGGCCAGCCGGCTCTTCGCCCGAATATGCGCAACGATATTCATCCTTCTTAAAAAAACTGCACGCAGGCCGTGTCTCACGCTGTTCTAATTATAGCTGGCTCAACATTACAATTCACTGACAACGCGCGTAAGAGAGCTGCAAATTGGAAGGTGTATAAGCATTGACAAATGGCACGCTGATTGTGCCGAGTTTCGTTCCGTAGAAGTTACCATGACTATCCAGATTTCGTCGATTACCCCAAATGCCAGCCTCTCGGTTTTCTCAGGCGGCATGCGGCCTGAATTCATCCGCAATGAAACCCTGGTGGACATATTCAAGGCAACGGTCGCCCGCAGCCCCGACAAAACGGCGCTGACCCTGATCGGAACCGCCGAGGCGATGACCTATGCCGAACTCGATCGGCTGTCGGATGAGGCCGCGCGTGCACTCAGCCGCCGCGGCATCGGCCCGGGTGATTTCGTCGGCCTGTGGTTCCAGCGCTCTCTTGAGCTTCATGTCGCGCTTCTTGCTATCCTGAAGGCAGGCGCCGCCTACATTCCCTTCGATGCCGCTGCCCCTGCCGACCGCATCGCGGTGAGCCTTGCCGATTGTGGCGCGAAATGGCTGTTGACGCATGACGAGAAGGCGGCCGTGGCGCCTGCCTTCGACGGTCAGACGCTTATCCTCAAGGAGCTGCTTGCCGAGCATGGCAATGGCATCGCTCCGCGCGCCGCGACGAACCGTGATCCCGCTTACGCCATCTATACTTCCGGCTCCACCGGCAAGCCAAAAGGGATCGTCGTTACGCATGGAAACATCTGCCATTATCTGAGGGCGGGTAACGACGTTCTCGGCATGGTCGAATCGGATGTCGTCCTTCAGCAGGCTTCAGTCGCCTTCGATCTTTCGCTTGAGGAAATATTCGTTCCCTATCTGGTCGGCGCGACCCTGAAGGTGGCGACATCGGCTGTCATGGCGGAGCTCGACAGGCTCGCCGACGTGCTGGAAGCGGAAAAGATTACGGTCATCGACACCGTGCCGACCCTGCTCACCATGCTGGAGCGTGATGTCAAAAGCCTACGCGTCATCATCGTCGGCGGTGAAGCGTGCCCTCCGGCGATCGTCAGCCGCTTCTCCAAACCCGGCCGACGCCTGATCAATACCTACGGACCCACCGAGACGACTGTCGTGGCGACCTATGCCGAACTTGACGCCTCGCGGCCGATCACGATCGGCTGCCCGATCGCGAACACGACCGCCTACGTCGTTGACGACAACCTGCAGCTCGTTGCGCGCGGAGATACCGGCGAGCTGCTGATCGGCGGGCCGGGTGTTGCCGCAGGATACAGAAACCTGCCGCAGCTGACCGATGCCAAGTTCATCGCCAACCCCTTCGCGGCCAATGGCGATCCGGTGCTCTATCGCAGCGGCGACGCCGTATTGATGGACGAGGAAGGCGAGCTCCACTTCCTCGGCCGCATCGATGATCAGGTGAAGATACGCGGCTACCGCATCGAACTCGGCGAGATCGAGACCGTGGTCGGCGAGCTTGCGGACGTGAAAGCTGCCTCCGTGGTCGTGCACCGGCCGCCGGACGGAGAGGAAATGCTCGTTGCGCATGTCGTGACGACCAGCAACGATTTCGATCGCGAGAAGGCGCGCGCCGTGCTTGCCGCCAAGCTGCCGCCTTATATGGTACCTGCAGCCTGGCACAGCCATGTATCGCTGCCGCGGCTCCCTTCCGGCAAGATCGACAGGAAAACGCTCGCTGCGATCCCGCTGGTGGCCGATCAATCGGTCCAGGTGCAGGAACCGCCGCGTACATGGACCGAAGCACAATTGCTGAAGGCTGCGGCCGAAGCGCTTCGCCTGCGCTCCATCAATTTCGAAGCTGATTTCTTCACCGAGCTCGGCGGCCATTCCATGCTGGCAGCCCGGTTTGTTTCCGAAGTCCGCAAGATCCCGCAGCTTGCGGGTATTGCCCTGCGTGACGTCTACGCCGGCCGTACCCTGCGGGGCATCGCGGCCATCCTGGAGCAGCGCATGGAGCGCGCCTCCGGGCAGCAGGAGCGGAAGAATTTCGAACCGGCTCCCTGGCGCCGGCGCTTCCTCTGCGGCTTGGCCCAGGCCGTGGTGTTGCCTTTCATCGTCGCGATCGCGACGCTGCAATGGATCGGCCTGCTGCTCGCCTCGATCCTGCTGATCGATGACGGCGCCTCGCTCTGGAACGAGATTCTCGTTCTCGGCAGCGTCTATCTCGGCCTCAATCTTGGCGAGAAGCTGCTCGTCGTCGCCCTCAAATGGCTCGTCATCGGCCGCACGCGCCCCGGCGTCTATCCGCTGTGGGGTACATATTATTTCCGCATCTGGCTGATGCAGCGCATCGTTCAGCTCACCGCACCAAAATTCCTTAAAGGCTCGCCGCTCATGCGTGTCTATATGCGTGCCCTTGGTGCCAAGGTCGGCAAGGATGCGATGATCGACGAATTCGAGGAAGGCGCGATCGACCTGGTGCGCGTCGGCGCACGGTCCAGCCTCGGCGTCAAGCTGAAGCTTGCCAATGTCGAAGTCATCGGCAACCAGATCCATGTCGGTACGATCGACATCGGCGAAGGCGTACAGATCGGCAACGGCTCCGTCATCGGCCACAACGTCAAGATCGGCGACGGTGCCGTCATCGGTGATCTGACCGCGATCGCCGCCGGTACGCATGTCGAAGCCCACACCCGCTGGGACGGCTCGCCGGCACACAAGACGGGTCATGTGGAACACGAGGATATGCCCGCTCATCCGGAGCTTGGAACTGTCGGGCGCGTATTCCAGTTCGCCGCCTATTTCGTCGCCTACAATCTCAGCCTCGTCGTCGGTCTTCTGCCGATCTTCCCGGCTTTCTATCTTTTCACTGCCGTCCAGCAGATGTACGCGCCAGGCACCGACGAGCCTTTGTCCTGGGGAATGATCGCCGCGCTCTCCTGGCCGGCCGCTTTCCTGCTCATCGTCGTGTCCATGGCTGTCGTCGTGGCGCTCAGATGGGTGCTGCTGCCTCGTGTCGTGCCGGGCCGCTATTCCATTTTCGGTAATCTCTATTTCCGCAAATGGGTCGTCGGCCTGACCACCGAGGCGATGCTTGAAACCCTGAATTCGCTCTATGCCACCGTCTTCATGCGCAATTGGTACCGCCTGATGGGTGCCAAGATCGGCAAGGGTACGGAAATCTCGGCAAACTTCGCCGGTCGCTACGATCTCATCGAAATGGGCCGCGACAACTTCATCGGCGATGAGACGATTTTCGGCGACGAGGAAATCCAGAACGGCTGGATGGTGCTCAAGCGCCTGAAGACCGGGGATCGCTGCTTCTTCGGCAATTCCTCCGTCATCTCGCAGGGCGCTGTGATCGAGAGCGATTCGCTCATCGGCATCAAGACGCGCCTGCCGGATTCCCTGCACGTCAAGGCAGGCGAAACCTGGTGCGGCAGCCCTGCCTTCGAGTTTCCGACGCGCGAAAGACTGCAGGCCGCGGCGACCGCCACCTATGCGCCGCCGCTGCGCATGCGCCTTGTGCGCATCGTGTTCGAGGCCATGCATACGTCACTGCCCACCGCCATCCTGATCGTCATGGCGCTTGCGATGTCCGACATGCTGGCCGGCGAAATCGACAATGGTGCCTGGGGCAGCCTTTTCTGGACACTGATGGCTGCCGGCCTGGCGACCTCGGGTATCCTTTATCTCGTATCCGTCGCCTTCAAATGGACGCTGATCGGCACCTACAAGCCGATGAACCGGCCGATGTGGTCCTGGTGGGCGATGCGTACCGAGGCCGTCGCGGTCTTCTACGGCGGGCTTGCGAGCAAGATGCTGCTCGATTATCTGCGCGGCACGCCCTTCCTGCCCTGGCTGCTGCGTCCCTTCGGCACCAAGGTCGGCCAGGGCGCATGGATCAACAGCACCGACATCTGCGAGTTCGACTGCACCAGCATCGGCGACCATGCCGTCCTCAACATGGGCTCCTGCCCGCAGACCCATCTCTACGAAGACCGCATCATGAAGGTGGGCCTCATCAAGATCGGCAGCGGTGTGTCCATCGGTTCGGGCAGCACGGTGCTCTACGAGGCCAATGTCGGTGATTTCGCGGAAATCGGACAGCTGACCCTGGTCATGAAGGGCGAAGCCATCCCGGCAGGCACCTCCTGGGTCGGCACACCTGCCCAGGCCGTTCAAGCCGAACAGGAAGCCGCTCCCGTTGCTCAAAAAGAGGCCCTGCCCTCCGCGGCGGCATGACGGCCGCTCGATCCGAGGTCGTCCTGGCGGTCGCGGATGCGATCGCCGTCCTGGTCCGCCCGGTACCGGGCGGACGGGAAGAGCGTGACGAAGCGGCGCAAGCCGCCTTGAGAAGCGCCGCACAGCGGGACGATCTTTCCATCTATCGCCGGCCGAGCGACCGGCCGGCACTAGGCCCGCCTTATCACGAATTGGGTGTTTCGCTTTCACATCGCAGCGACTTGCTATTGGCGGGTTTTTCGCCCGATGCCGCAGTTGGCGTCGATATCGAGGCCGAAGATGCCAACGGCTTCGACCCGATTGCCTTTGCCGCCGACCATTTCTCGAAAAAGGAAGCCGCCGCGCTCGCCCCGCTCGATAGCGCGACAGCGCTGGAGCTCTGCTATCGCCTCTGGGTCGCCAAGGAGGCTGCATTGAAGATCAGCGGCCGCGGTATTTTCGACGGGCTGGACGAGCCGGATCTGGCGAAACATCTGAACCTCATCCAGATCGACGGAGCAACCATGCGTCTGGAAGCCGGCTCGCGGCTGCCGCCGATCGCGCTCACCGTAACCCGGTTTGCCGCGCCGGCCGAGAAGCCGGTCTATTGCGCCCTTGCCAGGGAGCTGAGCTGAAGCGCGTCGCTCGTAGCGAGCATTTCGGCGCGACTGCCATCATGGAGACCTGTCAAGCATCAGATTGCGCAATCTGCCGATAGCACCATCTATACGGTATGAATGCATCGAAAGGTGCCGAAAGTTTGCCTGGCACGGAGCAAACACATGACCGTTACCGATCCCGAACCCATGTCACGCGCGAAGGCCATATCCTATGCAATCTGCCTGCCGCTGGCGCTGCTCATGCTCGTCTTCTTGCCTGCCGGCAGCCTCGGCTGGCGGCCCGGCTGGATCTTCATTGCCTTCCTCGCGATCAGCTATGGGATAGCGATCCTGATCATGCGTCGGGTGAACCCCGCGATCTTCAGGGCGCGCAGCCGCTTCCAGACCGGGACCAAACGCTGGGATCTCATTCTGGTCTCGCTCATCTTGCTTGGGATGATCGCCGAAATACCTCTCGCAGCCTTGGATGCCGGAAGGATGGCGTGGTCGGCGATGCCGGTCTCCGTCATGATCCTGGGTTATATCCTGCTTGCGGCCGGCATTGCGCTCGGCACTTGGGCACAAGCCGTCAATCGCTTTTTCGAGCCCGGTGTCCGCCTCCAGCGCGAACGCGGCCAGCACGTCATCAGCAACGGTCCCTACGCATTCGTGCGCCATCCCGGCTATGTCAGTGCGATCCTGGTGTTTGCCGGCCTGGCATTGGCGCTCGGCTCCTGGTGGGCCTTGCTTCCTGCCGCCTGGGCAAGCGGTTTACTGATCCTGCGCACGAGCTGGGAAGATGCGCTGCTGCACGCCGAGCTGGAAGGTTATGCCGACTACACCCGTCGCGTGCGGTTCAGGCTGATGCCCGGTCTCTGGTAAGGATTTGCCTCTCGCCCGTGACATAAGGAACTGTGCTGCCGATCGCGTATTGACTGGCACGGCCTGCTTTGATCTGTTGATCATATGACAATGCCTGCTCGGCCGATGATATGGGGCGATTGCGCTCCGGGCCAAACGGCGATTTCCCTTCAAATGAAAATCGATCCGCGCGGAAATAGCCTGAAAAACTAGAATGACTTTCGCGAATTGCAGGGAAATCCGGCTCTAGCGCGCAAAGCGATTAAAAGCGCACAATCCGCCCTCGCCACGAAGCGTTTAAAGCCGCTTCTCGCGGTCCGCATCCGGAGGAGATGCAGGCAAGCCCCATGGTTTTACGAGCGTCTGGAACGCTTAGGGAGGAACAATGCTTGAACGAATTTTCAAATTGAGTGAGCACGGTACATCCGCGCGCACCGAATTCATCGCAGGCGTGACGACGTTTCTGACGATGTCCTATATCATCTTCGTCAATCCCGACATTCTCTCGACGACCGGCATGGATCGCAATGCCGTCTTCGTCGCCACCTGTCTTGCGGCAGCCCTGGGCTCCATCGTCATGGGCCTTGTTGCCAATTGGCCGATCGGGATGGCGCCCGGCATGGGGCTCAATGCCTTCTTCGCCTTTACCGTGGTCGCAACACTCGGCTTTACCTGGCAACAAGCGCTCGGTGCCGTCTTCATTTCCGGTTCCATCTTCGTGCTGCTGACGGTTACCGGCGTCCGAAGCTGGCTGATTGCCGGAATTCCGCACTCGCTCAGAAGCGCAATCGCCGCAGGTATCGGCCTTTTCCTCGCGATCATCGCACTCAAGGGTGCCGGCATCGTCGTCGCCAACAAGGCAACGCTCGTTGGCCTTGGAGACCTGAAGCAGACCGGCCCTCTCCTGGCAATCTTCGGCTTCTTCGTCATCGCGGTTCTTGATGCGCTGAGAGTAAGGGGATCGATCCTGATCGGCATTCTCGCCGTCACCGTCCTCTCCTGGATCCTGGGCGTCAGCCAGTTTCACGGTATCCTCTCGGCGCCGCCGTCGATCATGCCGACCTTTCTGCAGCTCGATATCGTCGGCGCTCTTCATGGAGGGCTGATACACATCATCCTCGTCTTCGTGCTCGTCGAAGTCTTCGACGCCACCGGGACGCTGATCGGTATTGCCAAGCGGGCAAACCTTATCCAGGAAGGAAAACCGAACCGGTTGAGCAGAGCTTTGCTTGCCGACAGTGCCGCCATCGTCGCCGGCTCGCTGATGGGCACCAGCAGCACGACAGCGTTCGTCGAGAGTGCATCGGGCGTTCAGGCCGGAGGCCGTACGGGCCTGACGGCTCTCACCATCGCCGTGTTCTTCATCGCCGCGCTCTTCTTTTCGCCGCTCGCAGCTTCCGTTCCTGCCTATGCGACGGCTCCGGCGCTGCTCTACGTTGCCGGCCTAATGATGCGCGAGCTGACCGAGATCGAATGGGACGACCTCACCGAGGCTGCACCGGCTGCCATCACCGCGCTCGCAATGCCTTTCACCTACTCGATCGCCAACGGCCTTGCCTTCGGTTTCGTGAGCTACGTGATCATCAAGATCTGCACCGGCCGCTGGTCGATGCTGCATCCCGCAACGCAGATCGTCGCAGCCCTGTTCGTGGTGCGCTTCGCCTTCTTTGCGGATTAACGGCAGGTATCAGATGCAAGACCGGGTCATTCACTGGAATGACCCGGTCTTTTGCATTTGCGGACTGTTGAAAATGGGAACTTAACCCAGCAAATAAGGGACGCTGCGATGGCAGCACCCCTTCCAGTATGCGAACCAGTCCGGCTCCTTTCAGCGGATCAGGAACGTCTCTCCATAGAAATGCTCCTCGAGATTGACGCCCTTGCCGCCGCGATCGACAACGATGAAGTCGGAGATGCCGTCGAGGGGAGTCAGAATCCCGTGCCAGACATTGCGCCAGATGTTGACGCCCTGCCCTGGTTTGGTGCGGAAAGCAACCGGCTCGCTTGGCCCATTATCCGTTTGCCGCGCCGCAACGACGAGGAACGGATGGCTGGACAGCGGAACGAAAGCCTGGCTGCCGAGGGGATGCCGCTCCACCATCCGCAGCTCCAGCGGCAGCGTATAGGGTTCGCCGCGCAGCCAGCTGATCATCGTTCTTGCCTCCTCGCCGATCGCTTCGATTTTCGCGAGGTCGTGATAACGAACGCATTTCCCGGCATTGATGGGATAGCTGCGTGCGCCCTCCATTTCGATCACATCGCCGTAGGGGGCAAATGCGGCTCTGGTCAGCGGCTGAATTTCGATCACTTTCATCCATGGTCTCCCGTTTTCATTCCTCGAAGTCTCCTCGGCCTCGATCGGTGATAGATCTTGTGAAGTTCGATGTATGGCCTGCGGTAGGACGGCCGGGTTCGCCCGGAGCGCAGATCGCATTCCATACGACCAGCGTAGCTCTGTCATTTTCCGTAAGAATTTACTTACGAATACTCCCCCAGGGATCGTAGAGTCTGTTCCTGGCTACCCTTGCCAGCGCATGGTCGGCGGCCGAATCGAATGTTGTGGACCAATGCCTGCAAGGCTCGCCAAAACAGGCGCGTAATTCGGCCGACTGCCCTCACCGCCTTCTTTATTTAAGACAGATTTCTATGCCGAAGCCTGTTGCATCTTGTGGGTGACCCGCAAAAGGGGTCGGCCATATCCAGGCATATTGCGTCGATACCGCATGAAACGTTCCTCCAAACGTTTTCGCTTGCCAATCTCTAACCGCAAATCGCAAGCGCCATTCCCCTTGGAAAATTTGAAAGTCTCGAACGTTACAGCTGCTTTTCAGAGGTATGGGTCTGGCGGATAGTGGAGACAGAAGTGCTAGGCTCGGGAGAAAAGCATGCAGTCTCATTCGCCAGGAGCCGGTCGGCTCACGACCCATGTGCTGGACACCGCGCTCGGCAAGCCCGCCGAGGGTCTGCGCATCGACCTATACCGGATCGACGACGATAAAGCGCATCTCCTGAAATCCGCCAAAACCAACGATGATGGCCGCTGCGACGCGCCGCTGCTATCAGGCGAAACCATGCAGATCGGCACTTACGAGCTGCGCTTCCATGCGGGAGACTATCTCGGGCGCCCGACCGTTGGCCCGATGTTTCTGGATATCATTCCTATCCGCTTCGGCCTTGCCGATGAGAACGCGCATTACCATGTACCGCTGCTCCTCTCGCCCTACAGCTATTCCACCTATCGCGGGAGCTGAATGATGACCGCCGCAAAAATCCGCTCCGAACTGCGCTTCATCCTGAACGGTGAGGACGTTGCGCTCCGGGACATCGCACCGGACCAGACCCTGCTCGACTGGCTGCGGCTCTCCCGCTCGCTGAAAGGCACCAAGGAAGGCTGCGCCGAGGGCGACTGCGGCGCCTGCACGGTATTGGTCGGCCGCCTGACGCCGGCGGGCACCCTCGTCTATGAAGGCATCAATGCCTGCATCCGCTTCCTCGGTTCGCTCGAGGGCTGCCATGTCGTCACCGTCGAGCATCTGGCAGCCAGCGGCGATCATCTCCATCCGGTGCAGCAGGCCATGGTCGATTTCCACGGTTCGCAATGCGGCTTCTGCACGCCGGGCTTCGTCATGTCGCTCTACGGGCTCTGGATGCAGACGTCCAATCCGACGGATCAGCAGATCGAAACGGCGCTGCAGGGCAATCTCTGTCGCTGCACCGGCTACGAGCCGATCCTGCGCGCGGCCCGCGCTATCTCCAGTTACGGCGGCACGCAGAACGATCCCCTGCTTGTCGAGCGCGAGAACATGTTCGCGCGGCTGAAGGCCCTTGCCGATGGCGCGCGCGTCGAAATCGGCGAGGGACGCAATCGGCTGATCGTGCCGGCCGGCCTCGATGATTTCGCTGATGTCCTCGAAGCCTCGCCGACCGCGACCGTGGTTGCCGGCTCCACCGATGTCGGCCTCTGGGTCACCAAGCATATGCGCGACATCACGCCGGTCGTCTTCATTGCCGGGCTGCAGGAATTGAAGTCGATCGCCGTCAAAGACAATGTCGTAACCATCGGCGCCGGCGTCACCTATTCGGAAGCGCTCGCCATGCTTTCGCAGCACGTTCCGGCACTCGGCCCGCTCATTGCCCGCATCGGCGGTCAGCAGGTGCGCAACATGGGCACGATCGGCGGCAACATCGCCAACGGCTCGCCGATCGGCGACACGCCGCCAGCCCTGATCGCGCTTGGCGCATCGCTCACCTTGCGCAAGGGCGCCGCCCGGCGCATCATTGCGCTCGAAGACTTCTTCATCGCGTACGGCAAGCAGGATCGCCAGCCTGGCGAATTCGTCGAGGCCGTGCATATTCCGGTTCCGGCAGCAGATGACAAATTCGCCGTCTACAAGGTGACGAAACGCCGGGACGAGGATATTACGGCAACGCTCGGCGCTTTCCGCCTCGCACTTGCAGCCGATGGCACGGTCGCAGAAATCCGGATCGCCTATGGCGGCATGGCCGCAACGCCGAAACGGGCTTTCGCTGTCGAAAAATTCCTGCTCGGCCAGCTCTGGAACGAGAAGACTGTGGAGGCGGCGATGGACAAATATGCCGAGGATTACACACCGCTGACCGATATGCGCGCCACGGCGGGATACCGGGCGCTCGCAGCGAGGAATCTTCTGTTGCGTTTCTACCTGGAAACGACATCCAGTGCGGCACCGGTGCAGGTGTCCAGATACGAGGCGGCATAGGCCATGAACAAACATGCTTCAGACATCAAGGCCGAAACCATCGTCGGCGGGGTTCATGCCAGTCCCCGTCATGACTCCGCGCATAAGCATGTCTCCGGCACGGCCGTCTATATCGACGACATCACCGAACCCACTGGCACGCTTCACGCCGGTCTTGGCCTGTCAACCGTCGCCCACGGCATCCTGAAATCCGTCGATCTGTCGGCCGTGCGCGCAGCTTCCGGCGTCGTTGCCGTGCTCACCCATCAGGATGTGCCCGGCGTCAACGATATCTCACCCTCCTACATGAACGACGACCCGGTGCTTGCCGCCGGCAAGGTCGAATTTCACGGCCAGCCGATCTTCTGCGTGATCGCCGAGACGCGCGAACAGGCACGACGCGCCGCGCGGCTGGCGAAGATCGACTATGAGGAACTGCCAGCTGATATCGACATCTGGGATCTCGACGTTTCGACCCATCGCCAGGTGGTCACGCCGCTGACGCTGAAGCGCGGCGATGCGGCGGAAAACCTTGAGCGCGCGCCGCGTCGCGTGAAGGGTCGCATGCGGCTAGGCGGCCAGGATCATTTCTATCTCGAAGGCCAGGTCTCACTGGCGGTGCCCGGCGAAGACGACGAGGTCGTCGTCTATTGTTCGACGCAGGGTCCGAGCGAGACGCAGCATATGGTCGCCCATGCGCTTGGCGTGCCGAGCAATGCTGTTACGATCGAGGTGCGCCGCATGGGCGGCGGCTTCGGCGGCAAGGAAACCCAGGCAAACCAATGCGCCGCGATCGCGGCCATCGCGGCCAAGAAGCTGAAGCGCGCCGTCAAGATCCGGCTCGACCGCGACGAAGACATGGTGGCGACAGGCAAGCGGCATGATTTCGCCATCGACTATGAAGTCGGTTTCGACGATGAGGGTCGCATCCTCGCCGTCGACTATACCTTCGCGCTTCGCGCAGGCTTCTCGGCCGACCTTTCCGGCCCGGTCGGCGACCGCGCGCTGTTTCACTGCGACAACGCCTATTTCTTTCCGCATGTGCATGCAAAATCGGCGCCGCTCTACACCAATACTGTTTCCAACACCGCCTTCCGCGGCTTCGGCGGGCCGCAAGGCATGGTCGGCGCCGAGCGCGTCATCGACGAGGTGGCCTTCGCCGTCGGCAAGGACCCGCTCGAGATCCGCAAGCTGAATTTCTACGACGCAATGGGCGTTCAAGGTGAGCGCAACCTCACGCCTTATCACCAGAAGGTCGAGGATTGCATCATCCCGCGCATCGTTGCGGAGCTGGAGGAAAGCGCCGATTATGCCGGGCGCCGCAAGGCGATTGCCGAATCCAATGCGAAGAGCCGTATCGTCAAGCGCGGCATCGCGCTGACACCGGTCAAATTCGGCATCTCCTTCACCAAGACGGAGGCGAACCAGGCCGGTGCACTAGTCCATGTCTACAGCGACGGCTCCGTGCATATGAACCATGGCGGCACCGAAATGGGGCAAGGCCTGCATCTGAAGGTGGCGCAGGTGGTGGCTGAGGAATTCCAGATTGATCTCGACCGGGTGAAGATCACCGCGACGACGACAGCCAAGGTCCCGAACACCTCGCCGACCGCGGCGTCTTCCGGCGCGGACCTGAACGGCATGGCGGCGCAGAACGCCGCGCGCCAGATCAAGGAGCGGCTGATCGCCTTTGCGGCGGAAAGCCATCAGGTGCCCCGCGAGCAGGTGGTATTCCTGCCGAACCGCGTGCGGATCGGCGATATCGAGATGTCCTTCCCCGATCTCATCAAGAAGGCCTATATGGCGCGCATCCAGCTTTCGGCCGCCGGTTTCTACAAGACACCGAAGATCCATTGGGATCGCAAGGCCGGCCGTGGCCACGCCTTCTATTACTACGCTTACGGTGCGGCCTGCTCGGAAGTATCGATCGACACGCTGACCGGCGAATATGTCGTCGAGCGCACGGATATCCTGCACGATACCGGCCGCTCGCTGAACAAGGCGATCGATATCGGCCAGGTCGAGGGCGGCTTCATCCAGGGCATGGGCTGGCTGACGACGGAAGAACTCTGGTGGGACGGCAAGGGACGCCTGAGAACACATGCACCCTCCACCTACAAGATCCCGCTTGCATCCGACCGCCCGAAGATTTTCAATGTAGCGCTGACCGACTGGTCGGAGGCCTACGAGCCGACGATCCATCGCTCGAAGGCCGTGGGTGAGCCGCCGCTGCCGCTCGGCCTGTCCGTTTTGCACGCCCTATCGGACGCGGTGGCAAGCGTGGCCGACCATAGGATCTGCCCGCGTCTCGACGCGCCGGCAACGCCCGAACGGGTACTGATGGCCATCGAGCGTTTGAAGGCCGCACAAAAGGAGTGAAACAATGCCTGCCGCCCGTGAAGATATCCGGGATTTTCTGCGCCGCGAACCGGCGCCGATCCTTGTGGAGGTGACGGGCGTCGCGGGTTCGGCGCCACGCGACACCGATGCCTGGATGCTGGTGTCGGAACGGGCGATTTTTGCAACGATCGGCGGCGGGCAGCTCGAATATATGGCGATCGATCAGGCGCGCCGCGCTTTGCGCTCCGGCCTTGCCGCCGCGCCGATGAACGTGCCGCTCGGGCCGGAGATCGGCCAATGTTGCGGCGGCCGGGTGGGACTTGCCTTCAGAGCAGTCGATCCCGAGCTTGCGAAGGAGCTTGTCACCCGTAGCGACCGAGAAATGGCCGCGCGTCCACATGTCTATGTATTCGGGGCAGGGCATGTCGGCGATGCGCTTGCCCTGGCGCTCTCGCTTGGGCCTCTACGAGTCGTTCTGGTGGACACGCGGGAAGAAGAGCTGATCGCCTCCAATCTGCCGCGCATCGAAACCTGCCTCACGGCCATGCCCGAGGCTGTGGTGCGCGATGCGCCGCCCGGCAGCAGCTTCGTCATCCTCACCCATGATCATGCGCTCGATTTCTTGATCGCTGCAGAAGCGCTCAAGCGTTCGGATGCCGCCTATGTCGGGATGATCGGCTCGAAAACGAAACGCGCCACCTTCCGTAACTGGCTGTCGCGCGAAACCGGCCATGCGGAGCTTTTCGATCGCCTCACCTGCCCGATCGGCGGAGCGGCGGTCAAGGACAAGCGTCCGACGGTCATCGCGACCCTGGCCGCCGCCGAGATCATGACGGCGGCGCTGACCTGGACGGCGGCGGCAAGGCAGCCAGCGCCGACAAAATCCGTTATCGGATAACGGGCAACTGCTTAAATGGGTTGGCAAACGGCACACCGAGCGGTGCGAAATGGCGCTCATTGGCCGTCAAAATAGTGAGGTCGTGCGCGGCGGCAGTCGCGGCAATGGCGATGTCCTCAAAGCCGGGGTCATGAGCGCGCGCTCGGTCAAGCATCAAGCCAGCATATCTCGCCTCTTCAATTCCGAACGGCAGGATGCGGCCGGCATAGAAATGTTCCACCGCTGCGAGCCAGCGGCGCAGGTGCTCCGCTTTCGTCGCCGCCTCGATTCTGACAGCGCGGGCGATGCCTGCCTCGATCTCGGCGATGGTGATTGCCGAAACATAGAGCCGGTCATTATTGGCGCGTAGCCAAGCCGCGAATGCGTCAACGCCGACATGGCGTTTGGTCGGCGCATTAGCCGATACAATATTGGTATCCAGAAGATACAAGATCAGAAGCCGTTTTCACGCAATGAACGTGCGGGCTTTCGCGATCGCTCGGGAATATCGGCCGGCTCGCCAGGAAAGGCCAAAAGCAGATCGGCGAAATCCGGTACTCTGGAAACCCGTTGCCATTCCTCGAAGGAAACGAGTACGGCTTCCTTCCGGCCATGGCGGGTAATAACGGTCGGCTCACCGGCAACGGCCTGATCGACCACGGCCGAAAGCGTCGCCTTTGCATCTTTGAGCTGGATTTCCTTCATGGCACTCCTCCATATGACCATCGGTAGTCATATATGATCTCGCTGATTTGAATCAAGAGTGGCTTAACCTGCAACCCTCAGATCACGAGGCCGCGACCGCAGACTCGTCCTCGAGCAGCTTGCCGATGAGCCTCTGGCAGCGCTCGGCCATGAAATCGATCATCAGCCGCACCTTCGGGTCCTGGAAACGCTTGTGCGGGTAAATGGCGGCGAGCTGAACCGGCGCCGGCGGACTGTCCTTCAGGATCTCCACCAGCCGCCCGTCCCTCAGATAGGCCTTCACCTCGAACAGCGGCTTATTGATGATGCCGCGGTCTTCCAGCGCCCATTGGGTGAGCACGTCGCCGTCGTCGCTGTCATAGGGGCCGGCAACCTCGAACTTGCGCGGGCCGTCCGCCGTCATCAGCGTCCAGTAATATTCCTTCGAGCCGGGATAGCGCAGCAGCAGACAGTCATGCTTGTCGGCAATCAAGGCATCGGCGTCGGAAGGGGCGCCACGCCGTGCAAGATAGGCCGGCGATGCGCACAGCACCCGCTCGCAGTTGAGGATGCCGCGCATGCGCAGATTGGAATCCTCCAGCACGCCAAGCTTGAAGGCGACATCGACGCCTTCGGCCAGGATATCGACATTGTGGTCGGATAGGCGCAGGCGCACCTCGATATCCGGATACTTGTCGTGAAATTCCGGAATGCCCGAGGCGATCAGCCGCCGGCCGATGCCGAGCGGCGCTGTTATTCTGAGCGACCCCTTCGGATTGCGTGAGAGATCGGCGATCGCCGCTTCCGCCTCGTTCACGGCCTCGATGATCTTTACCGCCTTTTCATAGAAGACGCGGCCATGTTCGGTCGGCGAGAGCTTACGCGTCGTACGGTTGAAGAGGCGCACGCCGAGATGACGCTCGAGCTCCTTGATGCGGTTGCTCGCGACCGCAGGCGTGACGCGTTGGTCGCGCCCTGCCGCCGAAAGAGTACCAAGTTCGACCACGCGAACGAAGACGCGGACATTATCAAGATAGGACATGGTCTCTTTCTACCACATCGGCGTGCGGAACAAAGCAGGGGCCATCTTATAGATTTTTTTGAAAGTGTTGGCGGATTAACCGGGATTTTCGAGAAAATCCGGCAATGGCAAACACTCCCATAAAGATCGGGAGGAGTTCCCATGTATGAGTATGCCATCGCCTGGGACTGGCTGACTTTTGCCGTCCGCTGGCTGCACGTCATTACCGCCATCGCCTGGATCGGTTCGTCATTTTATTTTGTCGCGCTCGACCTCGGCCTGAAAAAGCACCCCGCACTGCCGCCCGGCGCCTATGGCGAGGAGTGGCAGGTCCATGGCGGCGGCTTCTACCATATCCAGAAATATCTAGTGGCGCCGGCCGACATGCCAGAGCACCTCGTCTGGTTCAAATGGGAGAGCTACGTCACCTGGCTTTCTGGCTTCGGCATGCTCTGCCTCGTCTACTATGCCGGCGCCGACCTCTACATGATCGATCCGGCCGTGCTCGACGTTTCCAAGCCGATGGCGATCGCCATTTCGCTCTGCTCGATCGCCGGCGGCTGGCTCCTGTATGACCTGATCTGCAAGTCGCCCTTCGGCAACGACAATACGCGGCTGATGGTGGCGCTCTATTTCATTCTCGTGGGGGTCGCTTGGGGGTATTCGCACCTGTTCACCGGTCGCGCCGCCTTCCTGCATCTCGGTGCCTTCACCGCAACGATCATGTCGGCCAACGTGTTCTTCATCATCATTCCGAACCAGAAGATCGTGGTTGCCGACCTGATCGCCGGCCGCAAGCCCGATCCGAAATATGGCCGCATCGCCAAGCAGCGCTCCACCCACAACAACTACCTGACGCTGCCCGTGCTGTTCCTGATGCTGTCGAACCACTATCCGCTGGCGTTCGGCACGCAGTTCAACTGGATCATTGCCTCGCTCGTCTTCCTGATGGGCGTTACCATCCGCCACTGGTTCAACACCCGCCACGCCAATGCCGGGAACCCGACCTGGACTTGGCTGATCACCGTCATCCTGTTCATCATCATCATGTGGCTTTCCACGGTGCCGAAGATCCTGACGGGCGAGCCCACAACGAAAATTTCCGCAATCCAGCAGCCCTTCGTCGCGGCTGAAGCCTTCCCGAAGGTTCGCGACACGATCATGGGGCGCTGTTCCATGTGCCATGCGAAGGAACCAAGCTGGGAGGGCATTATCGCTCCTCCCAAGGGCGTCGTCTTCGAGACCGACCGCGATATTGCCGCCCATGCCCGCGAAATCTATCTGCAGGCCGGCCGCAGCCACGCCATGCCGCCGGCCAATGCCTCGCACATTACCGACGAGGAGCGCCGCCTGCTCGTCTCCTGGTACGAAAGTGCCATCAATGGGGAGAAGACCCAATGAACGAAGTCCTGATCCGTGGCCGCGTGCTGACCTTTCTTGCCGAACCGCAGGGGATCGATGATGCCGCATCCTATCGCTATATCGAGGACGGCGCGGTCTTCGTTCGCGATGGCAAGATCGTGGAGGTCGGCTCCTATGGCGATATTCGCAAGCTCGCCGACGCCGGTGTCAGGATCGCGGACCATCGCCCGAACCTCATCCTGCCGGGCTTTATCGACACACACCTGCATTTCCCGCAGATGCAGGCGATCGCTTCCTATGGTGCCCAGCTGCTCGAATGGCTGAACACCTACATTTTCGTCGAGGAGCAGAAGTTCGCGCGCGCCGCACACGCGGCAGAGGTGGCGGATCGCTTCATGGACGAACTCCTGTCGAACGGTACAACGACGGCGGTTGCCTATTGCTCCGTGCATCCGGAAAGCGTCGATGCATACTTTACCGCTGCCGAAGGGCGCGGCATGCGCATGATCGGCGGCAAGGTCATGATGGATCGCAATGCGCCAGACGCGCTGCGCGATACGCCGCAGCGCGGCTATGACGAGACGAAGCGGCTGATTGCGAAATGGCACGGCCGCGGCCGCGCGCACTATGCCATCAGCCCGCGCTTTGCCATCACCTCGACGCCGGAGCAGATGGAGATGAGCAAGACGCTCGTCGCCGAACATCCGGGTTGCTACGTCCAGACGCATCTCTCGGAAAATCGGGACGAGATCGCCTTTGCGACTTCGCTTTATCCCGAGGCGAAAGACTATACGGATATCTATGCCCGCTATGGTCTGCTCAACGAGCGCATGCTGCTTGGCCATTGCATCCATATGAGCGAACGCGAAGTCGCAGTACTCGCCGAAACCGGCGCTGTCGGCGTCTTCTGCCCCACCTCCAACCTCTTCCTCGGCTCCGGGCTCTTCAATGCCGCTCAGTTCGACAGGCTCGGCGCGCGATGGTCGGTCGCAACCGATGTCGGCGCCGGCACCAGCTTCTCCATGCTCGAAACCATGGACGAGGCCTACAAGGTCCTGCATCTGCAAGGACAGCGGCTGACGCCGTTCAACTCCTTCTATCGCATGACGCGCGGCAATGCGCACGCACTCGGCCTCGAAAGCCGCATCGGCTCGCTGCAGGCGGGTGCGGATGCCGATATCGTCGTGCTTGATTCCAGCGCCAAGTCGGCGATGGAATTCCGCATGCGCACCGCGACCTCATTGGCAGAAGAACTCTTTATCCTCCAGACCATGGGCGACGATCGCTGCATTGCTGAAGTCTATGTCGCCGGCAAGCCGATGAAGAGCAAGGGTAAGAAGGCGGACACGATCGCACGCGAGCAATTGCAGCTCGCCTGACCAGTCAAGTGGCGGACCGAAAACGCCGTCGTCTCCCGACAGGAGACGGCGTCAAAGGCATTCAGGCCCGCTTCGAGCGTCCGCCCATCGCCTTCGTCAATTCTTCCGCTGCCGCCCGCACAACCGGGCCAAGCGCCGCGATCCTTTGATCCGGCAGCCGCACGGCCGGTCCTGAGATCGAGATGCCGGCAATAGCCTCGCCATATTCGTCGAAGATCGGCGCCGCCACGCATCGCATGCCCAGCGTATGCTCCTCATCGTCGACCGACCAGCCGCGTGAGCGGATCTCGGCCATATCCGCAAGTAGCATGGGTACCGTGTCGCGGGTCTTATCGGTGAAATGCTCCAATGACCGCCCTTTGAGCAACACTTCGATCTGGCTGTCCGCCCAGGTGGAAAGGATCGCCTTGCCGATGCCCGAAGCGTGGATCGGTCCACGGCGGCCTGGACGGAAAAAGGCGCGCATCGGCGCATGGCTTTCGGCCTGCGAGATGAAAACGACATCGCCGTCTTCCTCGATGGCGATATTGGCGGTCTCGCCTGATACCTCCATCAATTGCTTGAGGAACGGTCGGCTGATCGTGCCGAGCTTGCGGAAGCGTAAGTACGCCGTTCCGATCTCGAAGGCTTTCACCCCGATCGTCCAGGCGCCGGTTTCGCCGTCATGCGCCACCATGCCATGCTGGGCGAGAGACGTCAGCAACCGGTGCACGGTGGAAGCCGCCATGGCTGATTGATCGGCAAGCTCGGTCAAGACAGCGCCATCGGCCTCGGCCACCAGTTCCAGCAGTTTCAAACTGCGATCGAGCACCTGCACGGACGAGGCGACCGCATTCTCGGCCGGCTTCCGGCCCGGCCTGCCCCTCGACTTTTCCCGATTTTCCGCCATGACGCTCACTTTTGACTGAAGGCGCGCCGCGCGTCGACGCCGCCTGCTTCGGCTTCATGACATAGCCGCTTCGCTTCGATTGTTCCAGATTCGTTGAAAATGTTTATTTCCATATGATGGGATTTATTTCCATTTCATGATTGCACTTGTCCGCCCATGCGGTACCTTCGAAGCAGAAACGGAGGAAATCCCCATGGCAAAGATGCGAGCAGTCGATGCCGCAGTGCTGGTTCTGGAAAAGGAAGGCGTCAATTGCGCCTTCGGTGTTCCAGGCGCTGCGATCAACCCCTTCTATTCGGCAATGAAGGCGCGCGGCTTGATCCGCCATGTGCTCGCCCGCCACGTCGAGGGCGCGAGCCATATGGCCGAGGGCTATACCCGGGCGCGTGCCGGCAATATCGGCGTCTGCATCGGGACGTCAGGCCCGGCCGGCACCGACATGATCACCGGCCTTTATTCAGCTTCCGCCGATTCGATCCCGATCCTCTGCATTACCGGCCAGGCGCCGCGCGCGCGCCTCGACAAGGAGGATTTCCAGGCCGTCGATATCGCCAAGATCGCAGCCCCCGTCACCAAGTGGGCCGTCACCGTCATGGAACCGGCGCTTGTCCCTTATGTCTTTCAGAAGGCTTTCCATACGATGCGCTCTGGTCGGCCCGGCCCGGTCCTCATCGATCTGCCTGTCGATGTTCAGGTCGCCGAAATCGAATTCGACATCGAAACCTACGCCTCGCTCGAACCCTACAGGCCTTCCGCCACGCGGGCACAGGCGGAAAAGGCGCTTGCCATGCTGAATGCGGCCAAGCGGCCGCTGATCGTCGCGGGCGGCGGCATCATCAATGCCGATGCGTCCGATCTGCTCGTCGAATTTGCCGAAATCACCGGCGTTCCGGTCATCCCGACACTGATGGGCTGGGGCACGATCCCGGACGACCATCCGCTGATGGCCGGCATGTGCGGGCTGCAGACCTCACATCGCTACGGCAATGCCACGCTGCTCGCCTCCGACTTCGTTCTCGGCATCGGCAATCGCTGGGCCAATCGCCACACCGGCAACGTCTCGACCTATACCGAAGGCCGGACTTTCGTGCATGTCGATATCGAACCGACCCAGATCGGGCGCGTGTTCGCCCCGGATTTCGGCATCGTCTCCGACGCGGGTGCCGCACTGAAGCTTTTCCTCGACGTCGCTACAGAATGGAAGACAGAAGGCAGACTGCGCGACTGGTCGGCCTGGGCGGAGGAATGCCGCGAGCGCAAGCGCACCATGCTGCGCAAGACGCATTTCGACCAGACGCCGCTGAAGCCTCAGCGCGTCTACGAGGAGATGAACAAGGCCTTCGGTCGCGACACCTGCTATGTCTCGACCATCGGGCTCAGCCAGATCGCCGGCGCGCAGTTCCTGCATGTCTACAAGCCGCGCAGCTGGATCAATTGCGGCCAGGCAGGCCCGCTCGGCTGGACGCTGCCGGCAGCGCTCGGAGTGCGCGCCGCCGATCCGGATCGTCCGATCGTCGCCCTGTCCGGAGACTACGATTTCCAGTTCCTCATCGAGGAGCTTGCGGTCGGTGCGCAGCACAAGCTTCCCTACCTGCATGTGGTCGTGAACAATTCCTATCTCGGCCTCATCCGCCAGGCGCAGCGCGGCTTCGACATGGATTTCGAGGTCAGCCTCGCCTTCGACAATATCAATGCCAGGGACGATGCCGAGCCGGGCTATGGCGTCGATCATGTTGCCGTCGCCGAAGGCCTCGGCTGCAAGGCGATCCGCGTGCGCAGCCCGAACGAGGTCCAGGAGGCCTTCACGACGGCGCAGCAGCTCATGACGGAATACCAGGTTCCCGTCGTCATCGAGTTCATTCTGGAGCGCGTCACCAATATCGCCATGGGTGCCGACATCAATGCGGTCGTCGAATTCGAAGAGCTTGCCGAACGCGGCGAGGATGCGCCGACCGCGATCCTCGCGCTGCTGGACTAGAGCGGTTCAGCTTTTCACGGAATCTCTGAACCGCTCCAGCTCTTTGTTTTTCACGCAATTCCAGACGGAAAACCGCTCACGCACTTTTCCTGGAATTGCTCTAAAGGAGAAATCAAATGCCGAAATTTGCGGCCAATCTGACCATGCTCTTCAGCGAGGCGCCGTTTCTGGATCGCTTCGCACTGGCCGCCAAGGCCGGCTTCGAGGGTGTCGAATATCTTTTTCCCTATGATTTTGCGAAGGAGGTACTGCGTACCGAACTCCATCGCCATGGCCTGACGCAGGTGCTGCACAATCTGCCCGCCGGCGATTGGGCCGGCGGCGAGCGCGGCATCGCGATCCTGCCGGATCGTATCGATGAATTCCGCCGCGGGGTCGCCTCGGCGATCGACTATGCAACGACGCTCGGTTGCAGCCAGATCAATTGCCTCTCAGGCATTATTCCGGCTGGCGTGCCCGATGAGGTGCTGCGGACCACCTTCGTCGTCAACCTCGAATATGCATCGGAAGAGCTTGGCAAGCACGGGATTCGCTTGCTGATCGAGCCCATCAACCACTTCGACATTCCGGGCTTCTATCTCAACACGCCGGATCAGGCGGCAGCGATCATTGCCGAAGTCGGCAGCGACAACCTGTTCATTCAGTACGACCTCTATCACCAGCAGCGCACCGAGGGAGAGCTGATCGGCACGTTCAAGAAGCATCAGGCGCAGATTGCCCATGTGCAGCTTGCCGACAATCCCGGACGCAACGAACCTGGCACCGGCGAGATCGCCTATCCCTTTATCTTCGAAGCGCTCGACGCACTCGGCTACGACGGCTGGATCGGCTGCGAATACAAACCGCGCACCACCACTGCGGCGGGGCTCGGCTGGTTTGCTGCAGCCGGCCGCCACGCCGAAAGCGCCGCCATTCTCAATATCAGGAGCTAAACAGCATGGCACATATCGGATTCATCGGCCTCGGCATTATGGGAACCCCCATGGCGCGCCACCTGCAAAATGCCGGCCACATCGTCGTTACCTCCAGATTCTCCATCCCGCCGCGCCAGGAGCTGCTCGATAACGGCCTGCAATTCGTCGAAACGCCGAAGGCGCTCGCCGAAACGGTCGACACGATCATCCTGATGCTGCCGGATACGCCCGAGGTCAAGGACGTGCTCTTCGGCGACAACGGCGTTGCCTACGGCCTTTCGAAGGGCAAGCTCGTCATCGACATGAGTTCGATCTCGCCGATCGAAACCAAGGAGTTCGCGAGAAGAGTTCGCGAGACCGGCGCCGAATATATCGACGCGCCGGTTTCCGGCGGCGAAGTCGGCGCGAAGAACGCCTCGCTCTCCATCATGGCCGGCGGCTCCGAGGCAAGCTTCGAACGGGCGCTGCCGCTTTTCGAGCTGATGGGCAAGAACATCACGCTCGTCGGCGATTGCGGCGATGGCCAGGTCACCAAGGTTGCCAACCAGATCATTGTCGCGCTGGCGATCGAGGCGGTGTCCGAGGCCCTCGTCTTCGCTTCCAAGGCGGGAGCAGACCCCGCTCGCGTGCGCTTGGCCCTGATGGGCGGCTTTGCTTCCTCGCGTATCCTTGAAGTGCATGGTGAGCGCATGGTCAAGCGCACGTTTGAGCCCGGCTTCCGCATCTCGCTGCATCAAAAGGATCTGAACCTCGCGCTGCAAGGCGCCAAGGCGCTCGGCATCTCGCTGCCGAACACGGCTTCGACGCAGGAACTCTTCAACCAATGCGCCGCCAATGGCGACAGCGGGCTCGATCATTCCGGCCTCGTCAAGGCGCTCGAGCGCATGGCGAACCATCCTGTCGC
>NZ_JAUQTZ010000084.1:0-26734 GCF_059803845.1 Rhizobium sp. UFLA01-1127
AGAAAAGCTTCGCTTCGCAATCCGCGAAGGCGGCCGGACCGTCGGCGCTGGCATCGTTGCAAGCATCGTCGAGTAATTCGAAGGCGGCTGCTCCACCCGAGCGGCCGATTCGATGACAATATTATGATGCAAGCGGCAGTAGCCGCTTGCTTATGACATCGAAATGTTGCAAATGGCGCGCGAGCGCGATTTGCGTGCTGCTTCGGATAACGAAGCGGCCAATGAAATTAACGATAAGGTGGGCCGAACGGCCTAAAGAGTGGATGGGGATGCCGCAGACGGCGTCCCTCTCGATCTTTGAAACCGGTGGTCCGCCTTAGGAAACAGAACAATCCGTGCCCTTTTTGAGCGGCACGCGAGATAACAAACACAAGGATAACGTCGAATGAACGGCCAAAATATCCGCATTCGCCTGAAGGCGTTCGATCACCGGATTCTCGATGCTTCCACGCGCGAGATCGTGTCGACGGCGAAGCGCACCGGTGCAAGCGTCCGGGGCCCCGTTCCGCTTCCGACTCGTATCGAGAAGTTTACGGTAAACCGGTCCCCGCACATCGACAAGAAGAGCCGCGAGCAGTTCGAGATGCGCACGCATAAGCGCCTTCTCGACATCGTTGACCCGACCCCGCAGACGGTAGACGCGCTGATGAAGCTCGATCTCGCCGCCGGTGTCGATGTTGAGATCAAGCTCTGAGACCTCTGGTTCTCGAGCTGAGTGAGAAGGATTGAACCGATGCGTTCAGGTGTGATTGCACAGAAGGTGGGAATGACCCGCGTCTATAACGACGCCGGCGAGCATGTCCCGGTTACCGTATTGCGTATGGAAGGCTGCCAGGTCGTGGCCCAGCGCACAGTTGAAAAGAATGGCTACACCGCAGTTCAGCTCGGTGCCGGCCAGGCTAAAGTTAAGAACACGACGAAGGCTCTTCGCGGCCATTTCGCCGTTGCAAGCGTAGAGCCGAAGGCCAAGCTCGCAGAATTCCGTGTCACGGAAGACAATCTGCTCGCAGTCGGCACCGAGCTCAGCGCAGGTCACTTCACGGCGGGTCAGCTCGTCGACGTGACCGGCACGACGATCGGTAAGGGCTTTGCTGGCGCCATCAAGCGCCACGGTTTCGGCGGTCTGCGCGCCACGCACGGTGTGTCGGTTTCGCACCGCTCGCACGGTTCGACCGGCTCGCGCCAGGACCCGGGCAAGGTGTTCAAGAACAAGAAGATGGCTGGTCACATGGGCCAGACCCGCGTCACGACGCAGAACCTCGAAGTGGTATCGACCGACGAAGATCGCGGTCTGATCCTCGTCAAGGGTGCGGTTCCCGGCTCCAAGGGCGCCTGGATCATCGTGCGCGACGCCGTCAAGTCGGCAGCGAAGTAAGGGAGCCAAACCAATGGAATTCAACGTCAAGACCCTTGAGGGCAAAGACGCCGGGAAGGTTTCCCTTTCTGATGCGATTTTCGGCCTCGAGCCGCGTGAAGACATTCTCGCTCGCGTTATTCGCTGGCAGCTTGCCAAGAAGCAGCAGGGCACGCATCAGGCAAAGGGCCGCGCTGACGTAGCGCGCACCGGTGCCAAGATGTACAAGCAGAAGGGTACGGGCCGCGCTCGTCACCATTCGGCTCGCGCTCCGCAGTTCCGCGGCGGTGGCAAGGCTCACGGCCCGGTCGCCCGTAGCCACGAGCACGATCTGCCGAAGAAGGTTCGCGCCCTCGGCCTGCGTCATGCTCTCTCGGCCAAGTTCAAGGCTGAAGACGTGATCGTCATCGACAATCTCGTCGCAACCGAAGCCAAGACCAAGGCACTCGCTGGCGCTTTCGAGGCGCTCGGCCTGACGAACGCTCTGTTCATCGGCGGCGCTGAGCTCGACAGCAACTTCAAGCTCGCAGCCCAGAACATCCCGAACATCGATGTTCTGCCGGTTCAGGGCATCAACGTTTACGACATCCTGCGTCGCGGCAAGCTCGTGCTGTCCAAGGCTGCAGTCGAAGCTCTAGAGGAGCGATTCAAGTGACGGATCTTCGCCATTATGATGTGATCGTCTCTCCGGCGATCACCGAAAAGTCCACGCTGCTTTCGGACAATAACCAGGTTGTTTTCAACGTCGCCAAGACCGCGACGAAGCCGGAAATCAAGGCTGCCGTCGAAGCGCTCTTCGGCGTCAAGGTGACGGCCGTTAACACTCTGCTGCGCCTCGGCAAGACCAAGCGGTTCAAGGGTCTCGTCGGCAAGCAGAAGGACGTGAAGAAGGCTGTTGTGACGCTCGCCGAAGGCCAGTCGATCGACGTCTCCACCGGTCTCTGAGGAATAAGAAAATGGCATTGAAAACATTCAATCCGACGACCCCGAGCCAGCGTCAGCTGGTCATCGTCGACCGTTCCTCGCTCTACAAGGGCAAGCCGGTCAAGTCGCTGACGGAAGGCCTCACCTCCAAGGGTGGCCGTAACAACACCGGCCGCATCACCGTCCGTTTCCAGGGCGGCGGTCACAAGCGCAGCTATCGTCTGGTCGACTTCAAGCGTCGCAAGTTCGACGTCGAGGCAACCGTCGAGCGTATCGAATACGATCCGAACCGTACCGCTTACATCGCTCTGGTGAAGTATACGGACGGGGAACTGGCCTACATCCTCGCTCCGCAGCGTCTCGCTTCGGGCGACAAGGTCATCGCTTCGGAAAAGGCAGTGGACGTGAAGCCGGGCAACACCATGCCGCTTCAGTTCATCCCGGTCGGCTCCATCATCCACAACGTGGAAATGAAGCCGGGCAAGGGTGGTCAGATCGCTCGCTCCGCCGGTTCCTACGCTCAGCTCGTCGGTCGTGACCAGGGCATGGCGATCCTTCGCCTGAACTCGGGCGAACAGCGCCTCGTGCACGGCACCTGCCTTGCAACGATCGGTGCGGTTTCGAACCCGGATCACGGCAACATCAACGACGGCAAGGCCGGTCGTTCGCGTTGGCGTGGCAAGAAGCCGCATAACCGCGGCGTTGTCATGAACCCGGTCGACCATCCGCACGGCGGTGGTGAAGGCCGCACCTCCGGTGGTCGCCATCCGGTGACTCCGTGGGGCAAGCCGACCAAGGGCAAGCGTACGCGGTCGAACAAGTCGACCGACAAGATGATTATGCGCTCGCGCCATCAGCGCAAGAAGTAAGAGAGGAAGTCTCAAGTGGCTCGTTCAGTATGGAAAGGTCCGTTTGTTGACGGCTATCTTCTCAAGAAGGCTGAGAAGGTGCGTGAAGGCGGACGTAACGAAGTAATCAAGATGTGGAGCCGTCGCTCCACCATCATGCCGCAGTTCGTTGGTCTCACCTTCGGCGTCTACAACGGCAGCAAGCACATTCCGGTCAGCGTCAATGAAGACATGGTCGGACACAAGTTCGGCGAGTTCGCCCCGACCCGTACCTATTATGGTCACGGTGCGGACAAGAAGGCGAAGAGGAAGTAACAATGGGCAAGGCAAAAACCGAACGCCGGCTGAAGGACAACGAGGCGCAGGCAGTTGCGCGCACGCTCCGCGTCAGCCCGCAGAAGCTCAACTTGGTCGCGGCTTCGATCCGCGGCAAGAAGGTTGACCGCGCGCTCGCAGAGCTGGAATTCTCGCGCAAGCGTATCGCTGGCGCCGTGAAGAAGACGCTCGAATCTGCGATCGCCAATGCAGAAAACAACCACGATCTCGACGTTGACTCGCTGGTCGTAGCGGAAGCTTACGTTGGCAAGTCGATCGTCATGAAGCGTTTCCACGCTCGTGGCCGCGGCCGTGCGTCTCGCATCGAGCGTCCGTTCGCGCACCTGACGATCGTCGTTCGTGAAGTGGAAGCTCAAGGGGAGGCCGCATAATGGGTCAGAAAATCAATCCGATCGGCTTTCGTCTTGGCATCAACCGTACCTGGGATAGCCGCTGGTTCGCGGACAATGCCGAGTACGGCCAGCTCCTCCACGAAGACCTGAAGATGCGCAAGTTCGTCATGAACGAACTGAAGCAGGCTGGTATCTCCAAGGTGGTCATCGAGCGTCCGCACAAGAAGTGCCGCGTCACGATCCACTCGGCTCGTCCGGGCCTGATCATCGGCAAGAAGGGCGCTGACATCGACAAGCTCCGCAAGAAGCTGTCGGACATGACGAATTCCGAAACGCACCTCAACATCGTTGAAGTTCGCAAGCCGGAAATCGACGCGACGCTGGTTGCCCAGTCGATCGCTCAGCAGCTGGAACGCCGTGTTGCTTTCCGTCGCGCCATGAAGCGCGCCGTCCAGTCCGCGATGCGTCTTGGCGCCGAAGGCATCAAGATCACCTGCGCTGGCCGTCTCGGCGGTGCGGAAATCGCTCGTACGGAATGGTACCGCGAAGGCCGCGTGCCGCTGCATACGCTGCGCGCCGACATCGATTACGGTACGGCTGAAGCAGAAACCGCTTTCGGTATCTGCGGCATCAAGGTCTGGATCTTCAAGGGCGAAATCCTTGAGCACGATCCGATGGCCTCCGAACGCCGCGCGCTCGAAGGCGACGCCCAGGGTCCGGCTAGCCGCGATCGCGATAGAGACCGTCGCCGCGACAACGCTTGATAGCGTACGTGGCAGATAAGTTCGGAGAATAAGAAAATGTTGCAGCCAAAGCGTACGAAGTACCGCAAGCAATTCAAGGGCCGCATCAAGGGCGTTGCCAAGGGTGGTTCTGATCTGGCGTTCGGCGAATTCGGCCTGAAGTCGCAGGAGCCTAACCGCGTCAACGCTCGCGAGATCGAAGCGGCTCGCCGCGCGATCACGCGCTATATGAAGCGCGCCGGCCGTGTATGGATCCGCGTGTTCCCGGATGTTCCGGTAACCGCAAAGCCGACCGAAGTCCGTATGGGTAAAGGTAAGGGCTCCGTCGAATACTGGGCATGCAAGGTCAAGCCCGGCCGTATGATGTTCGAGATCGACGGTGTGAGCGAAGAAATCGCTCGTGAGGCTCTGCGCCTCGGCGCTGCCAAGCTCTCGGTCAAGACGCGCTTCGTTCAGCGCATTGCAGAGTAAGGAAGAAGCTCATGAAAGCCGCAGATGTTCGCGCCCTGAGCGCCGACCAACTCAAGGACGAGCTTGCCAAGCTGAAGAAGGAGCAGTTCAATCTGCGCTTTCAGAAGGCGACCGGCCAGCTCGAAAAGTCCTCGCGCATCAACGAAGTTCGCAAGGACATCGCTCGCGTAAAAACCATTGCCCGCCAGAAGGCGGCAGAAGCAAAGGCCTAAAGGAAAAATAACATGCCGAAGCGCATTCTGCAGGGCGTCGTGGTCAGCGACAAGAACGAAAAGACGGTAGTGGTCCGCGTCGAGCGTCGTTTCGCTCACCCGCTGCTCCAGAAGACCGTTCGTCGTTCCAAGAAGTACAAGGCTCACGACGAGAACAATCAGTACAAAATCGGCGACGTCGTTTCCATCGAGGAATGCGCGCCGATCTCCAAGGACAAGACCTGGACGGTCGTTTCCGCCCAGTCCAAGTAACAGAATTTCGCTCAGGCCCTTGCGCTTGGGCGAAATATCTGTATGAAGCACGAGCTTGGAAGCAGGACGCTCGAGAACGGGCGTTCTTTTGCTTTATTGATGGCCGGCAGAGGCGACCCATGGTGGTTCCGAAGCCTAGGCATAATCAGACAAGACACTAGTCCATAAGCCGGGGTAGGGGGTCGATTGGCCCAACCATTCCGGTAACAACAAGAAGGCGACCTGACATGATTCAGATGCAAACAAACCTCGACGTGGCGGATAATTCCGGCGCACGTCGTGTCATGTGCATCAAGGTGCTGGGCGGCTCGAAGCGCAAGTATGCTTCTATCGGCGACGTTATCGTCGTTTCGATCAAGGAAGCCATCCCGCGCGGCCGTGTGAAGAAGGGTGACGTGATGAAGGCGGTTGTCGTTCGTACCGCCAAGGACATCCGTCGTCCGGATGGCAGCGTCATCCGCTTCGATACCAACGCAGCAGTCCTCATCGACAACAAGAAAGAGCCGATCGGCACCCGTATCTTCGGACCGGTTCCGCGCGAACTTCGCGCCAAGAACCACATGAAGATCATCTCGCTGGCTCCAGAAGTACTGTAAGGAGCGGAGCGATGCAGAAGATCCGTAAAGGCGACAAGGTTGTCGTATTGACCGGTAAGGACAAGGGCCGTACCGGCGAAGTCATTCAAGTGCTGCCGAAGGAAGACCGTGCGGTCGTTCGTGGCGTCAACGTCATCAAGCGCCATCAGCGCCAGACGCAGAACCAGGAAGCCGGCATCATCAGCAAGGAAGCCTCGCTTCACCTGTCCAACCTGGCAATCGTCGACAAGGACGGCAAGCCGACCCGCGTCGGTTTCAAGGTTGTGGATGGCAAGAAGGTCCGCGTGGCCAAGACCTCGGGAGAAGTGATCGATGGCTGAGGTAAAGTACGAGCCGCGGCTCAAGAAGGAATACGTTGCTCGCATCCGTGCAGCCATGCAGGAGAAATTCTCCTACGCTAACGAGATGCAGATCCCGAAGCTGGACAAGATCGTGATCAACATGGGCGTTGGCGAAGCGACGGCTGATTCGAAGAAGCCGACCGTTGCTGCTGCAGACCTCGCAGCGATCGCCGGCCAGAAGCCGGTCATCACGCGCGCACGCAACTCCATCGCTGGCTTCAAGGTCCGCGAAAATATGCCGATCGGCGCGAAGGTCACCCTGCGCGGCGCCCGCATGTACGAGTTCCTGGATCGTCTGGTCAACATCGCGCTTCCGCGCGTTCGCGACTTCCGCGGCCTGAACCCGAAGAGCTTTGACGGTCGTGGCAATTTCGCCATGGGCATCAAGGAGCACATTGTGTTCCCTGAGATCAACTACGACAAGGTTGATCAGATGTGGGGCATGGACATCATCGTTTGCACGACGGCGACGACCGACGACGAAGCACGGGCTCTTCTGAAAGAGTTCAACTTCCCGTTCCGTCAATAACCGTAACGACGAGCGTAGAAAAGGAACCCTGATATGGCGAAGACAAGCGCAGTTGAAAAGAACAAGCGCCGCCGCAATACGGTTGCCAACCAGGCCGCGAAGCGGGCTGCTCTCAAGGCAATCATCATGAACCAGTCTCTTTCGATCGAAGACCGGTTCAAGGCCACCCTGAAGTTGGCATCGCTCCCGCGCGATGGATCGAAGACCCGTATTCGCAATCGTTGCGAAGTGTCTGGCCGTCCGCGCGCCTACTACCGCAAACTGCGCATGTCGCGTATCGCGCTGCGTGAACTCGGCAATCTCGGCAAGGTGCCGGGCATCGTCAAGTCCAGCTGGTAAGGAGCAGATTAGATGTCTATGACTGATCCTTTGGGCGATATGCTCACCCGCATCCGCAATGGCGCTTCGCGCCGCAAGTCGTCGGTTTCGACGCCTGCGTCCAAGCTCCGTGCGCGCGTTCTCGATGTGCTCCAGGCTGAAGGCTACATCCGTGGCTATTCCGTCGTCGATTTCGGCAACGGCAAGTCTGAGCTCAACATCGAACTCAAGTACTACGAAGGCGCATCGGTGATCCGCGAGATCGGCCGTGTGTCTAAGCCGGGCCGCCGGGTTTATGTCTCGGTCAAGTCCATTCCGCAGGTCGCGAACGGCCTCGGCATCACCATCCTTTCGACTCCGAAGGGTGTGATGGCCGATCACCAGGCTCGCGAACAGAATGTTGGTGGCGAGGTTCTCTGCTCGGTCTTCTAAGATCGGACAGAGATATCTCCCTCGAAACAGACAGGTTTGAAAAATGTCTCGTATCGGTAAGAAGCCCGTTCAGGTACCTGCAGGGATCACGGCCACGGTTGATGGCCAGAAAGTGACTGCCAAGGGTCCCAAGGGCGAGCTGTTTTTCGTCGCTAACGACGAAATCGGTCTCAAGCTGGAAAACAATGCAATCGTCGTGACGCCGCTCAACGACTCCAAGGATGCTCGCGCAAAGTGGGGCATGTCCCGCACGATGATCGAGAACATCTTCAAGGGTGTTAAGGACGGCTACGAGCGCAAGCTCGAAATCAACGGCGTCGGCTACCGTGCGTCCATGCAGGGCAAGAACCTGCAGCTCGCGCTCGGCTTCAGCCACGACGTGGTTTATGAGCCGCCGCAGGGTATCTCGATCGCTGTGCCGAAGCCGACGGAAATCGTCGTCACCGGCATCAACAAGCAGCAGGTCGGCCAGGTTGCCGCTGAAATCCGCGAATACCGCGGCCCCGAGCCCTACAAGGGCAAGGGTGTTAAGTATGCCGAAGAGCGGATCGTCCGCAAAGAAGGCAAGAAGAAGTAAGGAACACGCGAAATGGCTAGCAGGAAAGAAGCACTTGCGCGTCGCGCCAACCGCGTGCGCCGCCAAATCAAGTCGGTGGCCAATGGCCGTCCGCGCCTGTCGGTTCATCGCTCGTCGAAGAACATCTACGCCCAGGTCATCGATGACGTGGCTGGCAAGACCCTTGCGGCTGCCTCCACCCTCGACAAGGATCTGCGCGGTTCTCTGAAGACCGGTGCCGATACCGCCGCCGCAGCCCTCGTTGGCAAGCTCGTTGCCGAGCGCGCCTCCAAGGCCGGCGTGAAGGAAGTCGTGTTCGATCGCGGCGCTTTCATCTACCACGGCCGTATCAAGGCCCTGGCTGAAGCAGCCCGCGAAGGCGGCCTGACCTTCTAATCAGATTTCCGGCCGGTGATCCAAAGGATGCCGGCCGGATTTTCACCGGACCGCAAATCTCCCTTGGGAGGTTGATGCGGTCTTCGTTTTGTTTGCCGATTGCACCCGGAAAAGAAAAAGGAAGAGGACAATGGCACAGGAAAAGAGGGCTCCGCGGGAAGACCGTCAGAGCCGTGAAGAGCGCGATAGCGAATTCGTCGACAAGCTGGTCGCGATCAACCGCGTCGCCAAGGTCGTTAAGGGTGGCCGTCGCTTCGGCTTCGCTGCTCTCGTCGTCGTCGGCGACCAGAAGGGCCGCGTAGGCTTCGGCCATGGCAAGGCACGCGAAGTGCCGGAAGCCATCCGCAAGGCCACCGAAAGCGCCAAGCGCGACATGATCTTCGTACCGCTGCGCGACGGCCGTACGCTGCATCACGACGTTCATGGCCGCCATGGCGCCGGCAAGGTTCTGCTGCGCTCGGCCAAGGTCGGTACCGGTATCATCGCCGGCGGCCCGATGCGCGCCGTTTTCGAAACGCTCGGCGTTCATGACGTCGTTGCCAAGTCGACCGGTTCGTCGAACCCGTACAACATGGTTCGCGCCACGTTCGACGCCCTGAAGCACCAGGTTCACCCGAAGGACATCGCAGCTCAGCGCGGCATCAAGTATGCCACCCTGCAGGCTCGCCGCGCCGCTTCGGGCAACGCCTCCGAAGAATAAGGGAGTTTGACCTATGGCCAAGACGACCAAGAAGGCTGAAGCCAAGGCGACCGTTACGGTCGAGCAGATTGGCAGCCCGATCCGCCGTCCGGATGTTCAGCAGAAGACGCTGATCGGTCTCGGACTGAACAAGATGCACCGTCGCCGCACGCTGGAGGATACCCCGGCTGTTCGTGGCATGATCCGTGCTGTCCAGCATCTCGTTCGCGTTGTCGACGAGAAGTGAGCCGGAGGTAATTCGCTATGAAACTGAATGAAATCAAGGATAACGAAGGCTCGACCCACAGCCGCAAGCGCCTTGGCCGCGGCATCGGCTCCGGCTCCGGCAAGACCGGCGGCCGTGGTGTGAAGGGTCAGAAGTCCCGTTCGGGCGTTGCGATCAACGGCTTCGAAGGCGGTCAGATGCCCATCTACCGTCGCCTGCCGAAGCGCGGCTTCAACAACATCTTCGCAGCCGATTACGTTGTCGTGTCGCTGGCACGCATTCAGGCTGCCGTCGATGCCGGCAAGCTCGATGCGAAGAGCACGGTTGATGCAGCAGCCCTCAAGGCAGCCGGCGTTATTCGCCGCGTCAAGGACGGCGTTCGGGTTCTCTCGGACGGCGAACTGAAGGCGAAGCTTGCTCTTGAAGTTGCAGGCGCTTCCAAGACCGCAGTCGAGAAGATCGAAAAGGCTGGCGGTTCCGTCAAGCTGCTCGCTGCCGCCGCAGAATAATATTATCAATAATCGCCCGAAGTGACTTCACTTCGGGCGATTTTGCTCCCATATGTGAGCCTCACGAATCTGATCGATGCGGCAAGTATCTTTCCGATCGATAACGGGAACCCAGGGTGAGGCGCCCGATTGCTGCGCAATCCGTCCGAAGCCCGGCTTTTGAACAATTTACAGACTGATTCCGGACTCGGCCGACTATGCCGGAATTGGTGATGCGGAGATTTGCATGGCTTCTGCAGCGGAACAATTGGCGTCCAATCTCAATTTTTCGACCTTTGCCAAAGCCGAGGATCTCAAGAAGCGCCTGTGGTTTACGCTCGGCGCTCTCCTCGTCTACCGGCTCGGCACCCACATTCCGCTTCCTGGCCTCAATCCTGCTGCTTACGCCCAGGCTTTCCAGAATCAGTCGGGCGGCATTCTTGGCCTCTTCAACATGTTTTCGGGCGGCGCCGTGCAGCGCATGGCGATCTTCGCGCTCGGCATCATGCCCTATATCTCGGCCTCGATCATCGTTCAGCTGATGACCTCGGTCGTTCCCTCGCTCGAAAACCTGAAGAAGGAAGGCGAGCAGGGCCGTAAGATCATCAACCAGTACACCCGCTATGGCACGGTGCTGCTCGGCGCGTTGCAGGCCTATGGCATTGCGATCGGCCTGGAGCATGGCAATGGCGTCGTCGTCGATCCCGGCTGGTTCTTCCGCATCTCCACCGTCATCACGCTGCTCGGCGGCACGATGTTCCTGATGTGGCTCGGTGAGCAGGTGACGTCGCGCGGCATCGGCAATGGTATCTCGCTGATCATCTTCGCGGGTATCGCTGCAGGTCTGCCGACCGCTCTTGCTGGTACGCTTGAACTCGGCCGCACGGGCGCGCTTTCCACGCCGCTTATTCTCGCCGTGCTGGTCGTCGCCATTCTGGTCATTGCGCTCATCGTCTTCGTCGAACGCGCGCAGCGTCGCCTGCTGATCCAGTATCCGAAGCGTCAGGTCGGCACACGCATGTTCCAGGGCGATACGTCGCACCTGCCGCTGAAGCTCAACACTTCGGGCGTCATTCCAGCGATTTTTGCATCCTCGCTGCTGCTGCTGCCGGCAACTGCTGCAGGCCTTGGCAACAACACGGCGCTTCCGGCTTGGGTCACCTCCATCGTTGCAGCACTTGGCCATGGCCAGCCGGTCTACATGGTGCTTTACGGCGCTCTGATTGCCTTCTTTGCCTTCTTCTACACCGCGCTGGTCTTCAATCCGAAGGACACTGCCGACAATCTGAAGAAGCATGGCGGCTTCATTCCGGGCATCCGCCCGGGCGAGCGCACCGCCGAATATATCGATTACGTGCTGACCCGCATCACGGTTATCGGCGCGATTTATCTTGTCTTCGTCTGCATCCTGCCCGAAATTCTCGTATCCCAGACCGGTATTCCCTTGTCTCTGGGTGGCACTTCGCTTCTGATCGTGGTTAGCGTAACGCTGGATACGGTGGCGCAGATTCAGGGTCACCTGATCGCACAGCAATATGAAGGCCTGATCAAGAAATCGAAGTTGCGTGGAGGAAAGAGGGGGCGATGAGACTCATACTTTTAGGGCCGCCGGGAGCAGGTAAGGGGACCCAGGCCCAGCGCATCGTGGAAAAGCATGGCATTCCGCAGCTTTCCACGGGTGATATGCTGCGCGCGGCCGTTCAGGCCGGCACGGAAGTTGGCAAGCGCGCGAAGGCCGTCATGGATGCTGGCAAGCTCGTCTCCGACGAGATCGTCAATGCGATCGTCTCTGAGCGCATCGATCAGCCGGATTGTGCCAGGGGTTTCATCCTCGACGGTTTCCCACGCACGCTGGTGCAGGCGGATGCAACGGAAAAGATGCTCGATGCGAAGGGCCTCGAGCTCTCCGTTGTCATCGAGCTGAAGGTCGATGATGCCGAACTGATTCGTCGCGTGTCTGGCCGCTATTCGTGCTCGAACTGCGGCAGTGTCTATCACGATACCGACAAGTTGCCGGCAACGGCAGGCGTGTGCGACAAATGCGGTTCGACCCATTTCAAGCGCCGTCCGGATGACAATGCCGAAACCATGGCGACTCGTCTTCAGGTCTATTACAAGGAGACCTCACCGCTGATCGGTTACTACTATGCAAAGGGCAAGTTGCAGAGCATCGACGGCATGGCCGATATCGAGCATGTGACCGACAGCATAGAGGCTATCCTGGCCAAGCTTTAGATAGCCTAAAATAAACTTGCCGGAGCGGTTGCTTTTTTGCACTGATTCCGCTAAACACCGCGCCAACTCGCGACATGCCATGCGATCGGCGCGGATTTCCAACGGGAAGTCCGGGTACGGTCGTTTTGACATGTGGCGGACACACATCGAACAAGCAGCTCCCGGGCTGCATAACAAGACCCTTTGCCAAGGCAAAAGGAATGCAAGGAGAACAGGCGTGGCTCGTATCGCTGGCGTCAACATCCCGACTGCAAAGCGCGTAGTTATTGCGCTTCGTTACATTCACGGGATCGGACCGAAGTTTGCACAGGAAATCTGCGAGAAGGTCGGTATTCCGGCCGAGCGTCGCGTCAACCAGTTGACCGATGCTGAAGTTCTGCAGATCCGCGAAACCATCGATCGTGACTATCAGGTCGAAGGTGACCTGCGTCGCGAAACCGCGATGAACATCAAGCGTCTTATGGACCTTGGTTCTTATCGCGGCCTGCGTCATCGTCGCGGCCTGCCGGTTCGCGGCCAGCGCACGCACACCAATGCCCGCACCCGCAAGGGTCCGGCAAAGGCGATCGCCGGTAAGAAGAAGTAATTTCCGGGCAACCGGATTTGGGAGGCTGGCGATCCGCCGGCCTCTTTTGAGTTTGAAGCGGTGCTCCATGGGTGTCGCTTCGGTGTAGCCGCTGGGATTACGGCGGTGCAGAGATCCAAGAAAGGACTAACATGGCCAAGGAAGCCGTCCGCGTTCGTCGTCGCGAGCGCAAGAATATCACGTCGGGCGTCGCACACGTCAACTCGACCTTCAACAACACGATGATCACCATCACCGACGCACAGGGCAACGCTATTGCCTGGTCGTCCGCTGGTGCCAAGGGCTTCAAGGGTTCGCGCAAGTCGACCCCGTTCGCTGCCCAGATCGCTGCTGAAGACTGCGCCAAGAAGGCTCAGGAACATGGCATGAAGTCGCTGGAAGTTGAAGTTTGCGGTCCGGGCTCCGGTCGTGAATCCGCTCTGCGCGCGCTCCAGGCTGCTGGTTTCATGATCACGTCGATCCGCGATGTGACGCCGATCCCGCACAATGGTTGCCGCCCGCGCAAGAAGCGTCGCGTCTGATCATCGCCACTCACGACACCGGCCGGGGTAGATGCGCCCGGCTTGGTGTTACTCAAGCTCGGTTGTCACGATTGGATGGTGGCAACGAACGGAAGGCAAAAACATGATTCAGAAAAACTGGCAGGAACTGATCAAGCCCAACAAGGTCGAGTTCACCTCGAGCGGCCGTACCAAGGCAACGCTCGTGGCCGAACCGCTGGAGCGTGGCTTTGGTCTCACCCTCGGCAACGCGCTGCGTCGCGTTCTGCTGTCTTCTCTGCGTGGTGCCGCTGTGACGGCCGTGCAGATCGACGGCGTGCTGCATGAGTTCTCCTCTATCCCGGGCGTCCGGGAAGACGTGACGGACATCGTGCTGAACATCAAGGAAATCGCCATCAAGATGGACGGCGATGACAGCAAGCGCATGGTCGTGCGCAAGCAGGGTCCAGGCGTTGTCACGGCTGGCGACATCCAGACGGTCGGCGATATCGAAATCCTCAACCCCGAGCATGTCATCTGCACGCTCGACGAGGGTGCCGAGATCCGCATGGAATTCACCGTCAATAACGGCAAGGGCTATGTGCCCGCCGAGCGCAATCGTGCGGAAGATGCTCCGATCGGCCTCATCCCGGTCGACAGCCTCTATTCGCCGGTCAAGAAGGTGTCCTACAAGGTTGAAAATACCCGCGAAGGACAGGTTCTCGACTACGACAAGCTGAGCATGTCGATCGAAACCGACGGTTCGATCAGCGGTGAAGATGCAGTCGCTTTCGCGGCCCGCATCCTTCAGGATCAGCTTGGCGTGTTCGTCAACTTCGACGAGCCGCAGAAGGAAACCGAAGAGGAAGCAGTTACCGAACTCGCTTTCAACCCGGCGCTCCTCAAGAAGGTAGACGAACTCGAACTGTCCGTTCGTTCGGCAAACTGCCTGAAGAACGACAACATCGTCTACATCGGCGACCTCATTCAGAAGACCGAAGCAGAAATGCTCCGCACGCCGAATTTTGGTCGCAAGTCGCTGAACGAAATCAAGGAAGTTCTCGCTTCCATGGGCCTGCACCTCGGCATGGAAGTGCCGGCATGGCCGCCCGAGAACATCGAAGATCTCGCCAAGCGCTACGAAGACCAATACTAAGGCCGCAAGCGCTCCGAGGAGCGCTTAAAGCTGGCCTTAGCATCTTAAACTGCGCATGCACCTTTCGCTCCGCCGGGATTCGGAGCGGGGCATGCGCCCAACAAACTGCGGGCGAACGATGCCTGCAAGTGAAGGAGAATAGCCATGCGCCACGGTAAAGCCGGCCGCAAGCTGAATAGAACCGCTAGCCACCGCAAGGCGATGTTCGCCAACATGGCGGCTTCGCTCATCACCCATGAGCAGATCGTGACCACGCTCCCGAAGGCGAAGGAAATTCGTCCGATCGTCGAAAAGCTGGTAACCCTCGGCAAGCGCGGCGACCTGCACGCTCGCCGTCAGGCCATCTCGCAGATCCGCGACGCAGCCGTCGTTTCGAAGCTCTTCGATGCGATTGCAACCCGCTACGCCACCCGCAACGGCGGCTACCTGCGTATCATGAAGGCCGGCTTCCGCCAGGGCGACAATGCCGCTCTCGCAGTCGTCGAATTCGTCGATCGTGATGTCAATGCCAAGGGCGCAGCCGACAAGGCTCGCGTTGCTGCTGAAGAAGAAGCCGCAGCCGCTTAAGGCAAGCTTCGGATACAAGATCGAGGGCCGGATGAGCGATCGTCCGGCCTTTTGTCGTTTGCGGTTTGTCTGCGCCGGCCCTGTTGCGCGCTATCACTCCGGAATGTGAATATGCCTTTTGATATGTTTCAGGTTGACGACGATCGTGAAGGTCATGATGACCAAGAGGCACCAGGAACTCCATTTGCCGATATGAACCATCGACCAGGCGCCGAGCTGGTTGGGATATTTCCAGACGCCGAGAAACGTGCTGATATTCTCGGCCAGCCAGATGAAGAAGCCAATCAGGACGAATGACAGCAGCAGCGGCATTCGCCGGTCGCGATCATAGGGGCGGAAGATCACTGTCGAACGGGCGTAGAGTCCTAAAACACAGGCAGCAATGTACCAGCGATAATCACCTACATAGTGGTGCGTGAAGAAATTTGCGTAAATCACGATCGCCGATGCACCTGCCATCCAGTAGGGCGGATGATGTTTGATGCGAAGGTCGAAGAGACGCCAAGCCTGGATGATGTAGCTGCCGACGGCGGCATACATAAAGCCGGAGAACAGCGGCACACCGAATAGTTTGGTATAGGCGGGGTCCGGATAGGCCCAGGATTGAATGCCGCCGGACGTTTTGAAGACTTCCAGCGCAAAGCCGAGGATGTGAAAGAGGCATATGGCTTTCAGTTCATCCCATGTTTCCAGCTTCGCCCAGACCATCCAGGCCTGGATAGCCACGGCGACTATTAGCAGCACATCGTAACGCGGGATATGAAGAAGCCCCGCGCGCGGCACGGCGAAGACTGCCAGGAAGAACAATCCCGCAAACAGACAGGCGCGAGCCTCCTTTAGGCCGAAGAAGATGAATTCGATCGCGAATCGGCTGAGTCCGGTCAGGTTGGAATGGCGTGGATCCGGATCGAAGTCATTGTCCAGCAGCTGCGGGCGCCTTTCCAATGAAACGACTTTGGTCATGCAGATTCTTCCCCGTGACGCCAGCGATCTCCAAGCCAACTCATGATACGAGAAGCGTGGCAAAATTGCAGCTTGACCTTGTATTGTTTCGTGAGGTTTTCGATTGTCCGAATGGAACGAACGTTATTGCTTGTCGCCGATGCAATGGCAGGACGTGACGAATTGGAATCTCTAAAACGACATGCAACGAGAAGGTTTCTTCTGTTTTCGGCCTTCCTGCTGACCATAACCTGCGGTCTTGTGTTGCGGCGATTTGGATTTGCGGCCGGTCTTTCCTTCGGGATCGTCAAATATGGCGGTTCGATCTTATGGGGAGCGATGGTCTATTGGCTCTTCGCGACGGCATCCGTCAACGTCAAGGGCCAGAGAGTTGCCTTTGTTGCGCTGATCACGGCTATAGCTGTGGAACTTTTCAGGCTATGGCACGCGCCTGCGCTGGACGCGTTTCGGTTGACTACGACGGGAGCCCTTTTGCTGGGGCGCGTGTTTTCGCTCTGGAACATTTTGGCTTATGCCGCCGGTATCGTGGCCGCATCGGCGCTGGATTGCGGTCTATCGAAGCGGAAACGCGTGCTCCGATAACAGATTTGTTGCGTAGCCGCCGCCTTTCGTCGCGCCGGTTCGATCCCGGCGGTCTGCCTTGGGGCTTTTCGATATTCGCATAGCTGCATTTCCCATTTAAGATGACGCTTTGAGTTATAATAATTTGAATCCTAATTAGTTTAGTGCTAATAGAATTCCTATGAAATCGTCAAACGCCCTGCAACGCATATTCACCGCCAATCTGCTGACCACCGGCCGCCAATGGCGCCGTGCTGTCGATCTCGCGCTGAGCTCCCATGGCATATCCGAGGCAGTCGCCGCGCCGCTGCTTTGGATCGGCCGCCTGGGGGGAGGTGTGCGGCAGGTGGTGCTCGCCACCTGCGTCGGCATCGAAGGCCCGTCTCTGGTTCGGCTGATCGATCAGCTCGAAAGCATGGATCTTGTCATCCGCAAGGATGATCCCACGGATCGGCGCGCGAAAGGCCTGTGGCTGACGCCCGAGGGCGAAAAGCTGGCTTCCCGCATGGAAGACGTGCTTGATGAGCTGCGTGGCAAGATCCTTGCCGATGTCGACCCTGCGGATATCGAAGCTGCGGTTCGCGTTCTGAAGGCTTTCGAGGAGTTTGAGGCATCCAAGGCCGTCGAACCGGAGCCGGAGAAGGTCTCATGAGCATTCCATCCTGGCGCGAGTGGTTGTTTTCCGTCAAAGCCTTCATTGCTGCAATCATGGCGCTGTTCATCGCCTTGTCGCTCGATCTGCCGCGTCCCTATTGGGCGATGGCTGCCGTTTATGTGGTCGCCAATCCTCTTGCCGGGGCAACCAGTTCCAAGGGGCTTTATCGCGCTCTCGGCACGCTGATCGGTGCCACCGCATCGGTGATCCTCATCCCGCTCTTCGTCAACGCGCCGGAACTGCTTTCGATCGTGGTCGCGCTGTGGACCGGCACCTTGCTGTTCATCTCGATGCTCGACCGCACCTCGCGCAGCTATGTCTTCATGCTGGCCGGCTATACGTTGCCGCTCATCGCGCTGCCGACCGTCGGCTCGCCCGAAACCATTTTCGATGTGGCACTTGCCCGCTCCGAGGAGATTATTATCGGCATCGTCTGCGCGAGCGTGGTTAGCGCCGTCTTCTTTCCGAGCAGCGTCGGCACCGTGCTCGGCCAGCGCGTAGGTTCCTGGCTGGATGACGCCGGCACCTGGGCAGATGAGATCCTGCGCGGCGAGGGCGCTTCGCCGGCAACTCCCTTGAAGCGACAGAAGCTTGCAGCTGACGTTTCCGCCCTGGATCTCGTCATCAGCCAGTTGCGCTATGATGCCGGCAGCCGCGACGTCGTCAGGCATTCGCGCGAGCTGCGCGGCCGCCTGCTGATGCTGCTGCCGCTCTTCTCCTCACTTGCCGATCGCCTGCATGCCTTGAAGGCCGGTGGTAGGCCATTGCCGCAGGAATTGGTCGTCGTTTTGAACGAGGTGGCCGACTGGCTGGGGCAGGGTGGTCGCGGCAAGGCCGATGAGACCGTTGAGACCTTGTCACAGAAGATCGAGGAGTTGCAGGAGAACGACCTCGATATCGGTTGGGACGACCTCGTCCGGTCGAGCGCTCTCGCTCGCCTCAAGGAAATTGTCGACTTGTGGCAGGATTGCCTGACGCTGCGCGCCCAGATCGTCTCGGGGCAACAGGTCGGCACCTGGCGTCCTGCGTTCCGCTACCGCAATGTTGTCGGCCGCAGCAGGCATTATGATTACGCCCTGCTTGCCTTCTCGGCCGGTAGCGCCATCGCCGGGATTGCCGTTGCCTGCTTCTTCTGGATCTATTCCGGCTGGGCGGATGGTGCCGGCTTCATCGCCATGGTGGCCGTTGCCTGCTCGTTTTTCGCCGCACTCGATCGTCCTGCGCCCTTCATCACCACCATGTTCATCTGGACTGCGGTGAGCCTGGTCATCGCCTGCGTCTATATCTTCGGCGTGCTGCCGTCGATTTCCGGCTTCGAGATGCTGGTGCTGGTCTTTGCGCCGCCCTTCCTGGTGATGGGGCTGCTGATCACGCGCCCGCAGACCAACATGCTCGGCATGCTGCTGGCGGTGAACGGCGCAAGTTTCATAGCGCTGCAGGATCGTTATACCGCCGATTTCGCCAGCTTCACCAACAGTGCGATCGCCGCTCTCGCCGGTGTAGGCTTCGCCTTGGTCTGGACTCTGCTTACCCGTCCCTTCGGCGCCGAGCTGGCCGCCTGGCGATTGGTCAGGGCCGGCTGGAGAGATCTGGCCGAAACTGCCGCCGGTATCCGCCGCGCCGATCATGAACGCCTCTCAGGCCGCATCCTCGACCGCCTGGGCCAGCTCGTGCCGCGTCTCGCAGGCATCGAGGACCGCGAACTGAAAAAGGTCGATGGTTACGCCGATGTCCGTCTCGGCTTCAACGTGCTGATGCTGCAGAAGGAGCGCGCTCAGCTGAAACCGGCTGCCGCCGCATCGGTCGGCGAAGTCCTGATCGGCGTGTCGGATTTCTATCGTTCGCGGCTGAAGGCAAAACGGGCCGTGGATCCGGCCGACGAACTGCGCGCGTCGATCGACCATAGCCTTGAAGCTGTCGCCCAGGAAAAGCGGCAATCCAGTCGGGCGAGCCTCGATGCGCTTGTCGGTCTTCGCCGGGCGCTCTTCCCCCATGCGGAGCCGCCGGCGAGCTGGCGGCCACCCCTATCCAATACAACTCAACCTCTTGCCATTGCCGCCGAGTAATATCATGCCCGCAGAATTCGATCTCTATGGCGTCTATATCCCGCGTCTTCTCGTTCTCATGCTCCTGACGCTGTTTGCCGTCATCATCCTTCGGCGCCTGCTCGCATGGATCGGAGCCTACACTCTGGTCTGGCATCGCGGTCTTTTCGATCTCGCGCTTTACGTCCTGCTGCTTGGCGCCGTCTCCTCTGTCTCCCGTTGGTATTTCACATGAACGCGTTAAAGCTCATCGGCCGTGTGGCCGTCACACTCATCTTCGTCGTTGCCGCCGTCTATGTCGGCCGCCAGCTCTGGGGCCATTACATGGACGAGCCCTGGACGCGCGATGCGCGCCTGAGGGCCGATGTCGTGGGCATTGCTCCCGATGTCTCGGGTCTCGTCAGCGAGGTCCTCGTCAAGGACAACCAGACCGTCAAGAAAGGCGATGTTCTCTTCCGCGTCGATCGCGATCGTTTTGCCATCGCTCTCGAACAGGCGGATGCGGCTCTTGCCAGCAGCAAGGCGGCTCTCGAGCAGGCCCAGCGCGAAAGCGCGCGGCAGGCGCGTCTCGGCGACGCCGCCTCCCTGCAACAGAAGGAGCAGGCGCTGACCACCGTGCAGCGGGACGAAGCCGCCGTTCGTCAGGCGACTGCCAATCGCGAACTCGCCCAGCTCAATCTCGACCGTTCCGAGGTTCGCGCCACCGTCAATGGCACGATCTCGAATCTCAGCCTGCGTCCGGGCGATTATGTCGCCGCCGGCACGGCCAAGGTGGCGCTGATCGATACCGATTCCCTGCGTGTCGAAGGTTATTTCGAGGAAACCAAGCTGCCGCGCATCCATATCGGCAACGAGGTTTATATCCATCTGATGGGCCAGACCGAGAAGCTGACCGGCCATGTCGAAAGCATCGCCTATGGCATCGAGGACCGGGAACGCACCTCCGGCAGCCTGCTTGCCAATATCACCCCGACTTTCAGTTGGGTGCGCCTGGCGCAGCGCGTACCGGTTCGTATCGCGCTCGACAAGGTACCAGAAGGCACGAAGCTGATCGCCGGCCTGACGGCGACCGTCGAGGTGCAGGAGCAGGGCCAGGCGAAGATCGCCAGCGCCGCGGAATGATCATTGCCTGAAAGGGACAGACCGGCCGTCTTCAGGCCGCTCTGGAACTTGGGGCCTGAGCCGGCCTGCGCGCGGCCCGGCGTCTCTCCATCATGATCGGCCGGTAGGATCTGTAGAGGATCATGGTTATCAGCAGGCCGATATAGATGAATTGCTGCGCCGACAGCACCTTGGTCGATAAAGCAAAGTGCAAGGCACCGCAGGCGGCGATGATATAGACGAGGCGATGCAGCCAGATCCATTTCTTGCCGAGCCGTTTGATGGAAAAATTGTTCGATGTCACGGCAAGCGCCAGCAGCATGACGAGGCCCGCCATGCCGAACATGATGAAGGGCCGCTTCAGCACGTCATCGATGACAGCCTGCACTTCCAGCGCCTGGTCGAGGATCATGTAGACCGTCAGGTGCATCAGCGCGTAATAGAAGCAGAGCAGACCGAGCGCGCGGCGATAGCGTAGATAGTTACAGCCGAAGAGATCGCGCAGCGGCGTGACCGCGAGCGTCAGCAGCAGGAAACGGATCGCCCACAGACCCAGGAAGAGCTCGAAGGTTTTCACCGCATCGGCGCCGAGCTGATCCGTCGCGCCAAGATAGAACTCCCAGGCCGCCGGCAAAAGCCCGACGATGTAAAGTGCCCAGACGGAGGCGGGTTGCCAGCGTTTGGGGAGAGCGAAGGAGGGGGCCATCAGAAATTCACCCTGAGGTCCATGCCGCTATAGAGGCTGGCGACCTGGTCGGCATAGCCGTTGAAGGGCAGGGTGGGGTGGCGGTTGGAGCCGAAGAAGCCACCTTCGCCGATGCGCCGTTCCGTCGCCTGGCTCCAGCGCGGATGATCGACGGCCGGATTGACGTTGGCATAGAAGCCGTATTCCTGACTGTTCGTCGCCTGCCAGGTATTCAGCGGCTGCTTGTCGGTGAGCGTGATGCGGACGATCGACTTGATGCCCTTGAAGCCGTATTTCCAGGGCACGACGAGCCGGATCGGAGCGCCGTTCTGGTTCGGTAGGCTCTCGCCGTAGAGGCCTACGGCAAGCAGCGTGAGCGGGTTGCGTGCCTCATCCAGGCGCAGGCCCTCGACATAAGGCCAGTTCAGGGATTGCAGAAGGCCCGACTGCCCAGGCATTTCTTCCGGCCGCACCACAGTCTCGAAAGCCACATATTTGGCGCTGCCCTGTGGCTCTACCTTGTCGAGCAGGGCGGAGAGCTGGAAACCATCCCAGGGAATGACCATCGACCACGCTTCGACGCAGCGCATGCGATAGACACGCTCTTCCGGCGGAAACTCCTTGATCAGCGCATCGATATCGAACGTGCCGGGCTTGTTGACCATGCCGTCGACCTTGATCGTCCAGGGGCGCGGCTTGAACTTGCCGGAAAGGTTGGCCGGATCGGCCTTGTCGAGACCGAATTCGTAGAAGTTGTTGTAGGTGGTGACATCCTTAAGCGGCGTCAGTTTCTCATTGACCGCATAATTGCTCTTGGTCGCCGTCAGCGCCTCGGCCAGCGCTGCCCTGCCGCCGACTGCCGCCACGCCGATACCGGCCGCGGCTGCCGTCAGGAACTCGCGGCGCCTCAGATAGATCGAGCGGGGAGTGATCTCGGAGGATGCGATTTTGGGTAGGCGATAGGCGGCCATGGAACAATTCCTCTATGCGGTAGCAGCTTCGATATGAGCGATACGCAACGGATACAGGTTTTGTTACACTCTTAGGCTGGCATTTCTTTGGAAGTGAAAGCAACTTTTTGTGTGCGCTTGTGATCGGGCCGTTTCATTCCCAACTTTGTCGAGCGACTTGTTCGCTCCGCCGCGGCTCTTGCCCGGCAGCGTACCGGATTCGCTTGAGTTGATAGTGACAGTATCGCACGATTGGATTAGGACAATTCCAAAAAGCGGAGTTGCCGGCGCCCCTTTCTGCCCGAAACTCGGGCATTGCCGGCGCCGCACAATTTCCAGGATGACGAGGAAGACACCATGCCAGCTTATCGTTCCAGAACCACCACCCACGGCCGCAACATGGCCGGCGCGCGCGGCCTTTGGCGCGCGACGGGTATGAAGGACAGCGATTTCGGCAAGCCGATCATTGCGGTGGTCAATTCCTTCACTCAGTTCGTGCCCGGCCACGTCCACCTCAAGGATCTCGGCCAGCTCGTTGCCCGCGAAATCGAGGCGGCCGGCGGCGTTGCCAAGGAATTCAACACCATCGCCGTCGATGACGGCATCGCCATGGGCCATGACGGCATGCTCTATTCGCTGCCGTCGCGCGAGCTGATCGCCGACAGCGTCGAATATATGGTCAATGCCCATTGCGCCGACGCGATGGTCTGCATCTCCAACTGCGACAAGATCACTCCCGGCATGCTGATGGCCTCGCTGCGCCTGAATATCCCGACGGTCTTCGTGTCCGGCGGCCCGATGGAAGCCGGCAAAGTCGTTCTGCATGGCAAGAAGGTCGCCCTCGATCTTGTCGATGCCATGGTTGCCGCTGCCGACGACAAGATCAGCGATGAAGACGTCCAGGTCATCGAGCGTTCGGCCTGTCCGACCTGCGGCTCATGCTCGGGCATGTTCACCGCCAATTCGATGAACTGCCTGACCGAAGCCCTCGGCCTGTCGCTGCCGGGCAACGGCTCGACGCTTGCCACTCACGCCGACCGCAAGCGCCTCTTCGTCGAAGCCGGTCATCTGATCGTCGATCTCGCCCGCCGTTATTACGAGCAGGACGATGCCTCCATCCTGCCGCGCTCCGTCGCCTCGAAGCAGGCATTCGAAAACGCCATGTCGCTCGATATCGCCATGGGCGGCTCGACCAACACCGTGCTGCACATCCTGGCGGCCGCGCATGAGGGCGAGATCGACTTTACCATGGCGGACATCGATGCGCTGTCGCGCCGCGTTCCGTGCCTCTCCAAGGTCGCACCCGCCAAGAGCGACGTTCACATGGAAGACGTGCATCGCGCCGGCGGCATCATGTCGATCCTCGGCGAGCTCGATAAGGGCGGCCTGATCAACCGCGATTGCCCGACCGTTCATGCCGAAACGCTCGGCGACGCCATCGACCGCTGGGATATCACCCGCACCAACAGCGAAAGCGTGCGCGAATTCTTCCGCGCGGCTCCGGGCGGCGTTCCGACGCAGGTTGCATTCAGCCAGAGCTCCCGCTGGGATGAGCTCGACACGGACCGCGAGAAGGGCGTCATCCGTTCCGTCGAGCATCCCTTCTCCAAGGATGGCGGTCTGGCCGTTCTCAAAGGCAATCTGGCGCTCGACGGCTGCATTGTGAAGACGGCCGGCGTCGATGAATCGATCCTGAAGTTCTCCGGCCCGGCCAAGGTCTTCGAAAGCCAGGACGCTGCCGTCAAGGGCATCCTCAGCAACGAGGTCAAGGCCGGCGATGTCGTCGTCATCCGCTATGAAGGTCCGAAGGGCGGCCCCGGCATGCAGGAAATGCTCTATCCGACGAGCTACCTGAAGTCGAAAGGTCTGGGCAAGGCCTGCGCGCTCATCACCGACGGCCGCTTCTCCGGCGGCACCTCGGGCTTGTCGATCGGCCACGTTTCGCCTGAAGCGGCCAATGGCGGCACAATCGGCCTGGTGCGCGAAGGCGATATGATCGATATCGACATCCCGAACCGCATCATCAGCCTGCGTGTCGATGAGGCGGAACTCGCCGCTCGCCGCGAAGCCCAGAACGCCAAGGGATGGCATCCGGCAGAGGTACGCAAGCGCAACGTCACCACAGCGCTGAAGGCCTATGCCGCCTTTGCCACGAGCGCCGACCGCGGCGCAGTTCGCGATCTGGGCGGGAAGTAAACAACGCCTTCGCCCTGTCCTGAGTTTGTCAAGGGCGGGGAGAAGGTGTGAGGCACCATCTCGCCCTTGGCGGGCGAGATACGGCTTTCGCATTCGCGGCACTTCTTACAGCGGCCGATTGATCTGCTTGTAGGCGTCATTCAGCTCTTTCTGACGCTCCTGGTAGGACGAGGTGAGGCACGCCACGTCCGCTCCGCAGGCCTGCCGCTTCTTCAGCCATTCGGTCTGCTGATCCTGTATCGTGCCGCGCGCACCCATGGCGAGAAGGCCGGAGAGCAGGTCAAAAGTCGTCACCATCCTGACGTCGGCATCGTTGAGTACTCGCACATCGCAAATCGTCTTCTCGTCCGGCTTCAGGTTCTGCGTCTCGCAGTCGAAACTGGCGGCGTAAGAGGTGCCGGCCAAACCGAAGGTAGTAAGAAGAGTGGCGGCGGCAAGATGGATCGATCGCATGTCTGGCTCCCTTTGACGATTCCCAACGCGAAATGCATGACAGCATGTTTTTGTTCATCAAGCCTGTTTTTTATCGCCGCAAACCTCCATTTATGCTTCATGCTTGCGCCCTCTTTCCTTTCTGGCGTCGGGCGCTACAACGTTGTTTCAAGGGAATTAAAAAGGGAAACTTTCATGCATGTCCTCCTGAAGCGCACTGCCGTCTCGATGATTGCCCTCGTCATGGCAATGCCGCTTTCCGCTGAGGCTCAGACGGCGAAGACGCTGCCGCAAGGCCAGACGCAGATGCAGCTTTCCTTCGCGCCGCTGGTCAAGCAGACGTCCGGCGCCGTGGTGAACGTCTATGCCGAGCGCGTGGTGCAGCGTCAGTCCCCCTTTGCCGGCGATCCCTTCTTCGAGCAGTTTTTCGGACAGCGCATGCCGAATCGTACCGAGAAGCAATCGTCGCTGGGTTCGGGCGTCATCGTGGAGGCGAATGGCACTGTCATCACCAACAACCACGTCGTCGACGGCGCCGACGATATCAAGATCGCGCTTTCGGACGGCCGCGAGTTTCCCTGCAAAGTCGTTCTGAAGGACGACCGTGTCGATCTTGCCGTGCTGAAAATCCAGTCGAAGAATGAGAGCTTCCCGGTTCTGCCGCTCGGCAATTCCGACGGCATCGAGGTCGGCGATCTCGTGCTCGCGATCGGAAACCCCTTCGGTGTCGGACAGACCGTAACCAGCGGCATCGTCTCCGCGCTCGCCCGCAATCAGGTGAAGAACGAGGTCGGCTTCTTCATCCAGACCGATGCCTCGATCAACCCCGGCAATTCGGGCGGCGCGCTCGTCAACATGACCGGCGAGCTCATCGGGCTCAATACGGCGATCTTCTCCCAAGGCGGCGGTTCCAACGGTATCGGATTCGCCATTCCCGCCAATCTGGTCAAGGTCTTCCTTGCTGCAGCCGACCGTGGCGACAAATCCTTTGAGCGCCCGTATATAGGAGCGTCCTTCGAGCCTGTCACATCCGATGTCGCCGAAGCGCTTGGCCTGGACAAGGTGCGCGGTGCGCTGGTGACCAAGGTGGTCGATGGCGGCCCCGCGGCCAAGGCCGGCTTGAAGCCGGGCGAAGTGATCACTGCGCTGAACAATATCCCCATCGAGCATCCTGACGCGCTCGGCTATCGCCTGACCACGGCCGGTCTCGGCGCGACGGTGTCGTTGACCGTGCTGGAGAACGGCAAGGAACATCAGGCCACGATGACGCTTGCCGCAGCGCCCGAATCGACGCCGCGCGACGAACGGGTGATCGAGGGCAACAATCCCTTCTCCGGTGCAACCGTTGCCAATCTCTCGCCGCGCGTTGCCGATGATCTCCATATGCCTTCGGATTCCACGGGCGTCGTCATCGAGAGCCTGAAGCAGAACTCGCCAGCCGACCGGCTGGGATTTGCGGCGCGTGATATCGTCATTTCCGTCAATGGCGTGGCGATCAGCACGACCGAGATCCTTCAGAAGACCGTTACGTCCAATCCGAGCTTCTGGCGCGTGGAGATCGAGCGTGACGGCCAGCGTATCCGGCAGTTCTTCCGATGAGCGACGATCTGTTTGCACCGCGGATACCGGAGGAGGTCGCCAACAAGCGTCCTCTGGCCGATCGTCTGCGGCCGCAAACGCTGGCTGAAGTCACCGGCCAGGCACATCTGACCGGCGAGGATGGCGTGCTGCGCCGGATGGTCGAGGCGGGCTCACTGGGATCGATGATCTTCTGGGGGCCGCCCGGCACCGGCAAGACGACGGTCGCAAGGCTGCTTTCCGGCGAGGCGGGGCTCGCCTTCGAACAGATTTCCGCGATCTTTTCGGGCGTTGCCGACTTGAAGAAGGTGTTCGAGGCAGCGCGCCTGCGCCGCATGGACGGTCGCCAGACCCTGCTTTTCGTTGACGAAATCCATCGTTTCAATCGTGCCCAGCAGGATAGCTTTCTGCCCGTGATGGAAGACGGCACCGTCATTCTTGTGGGGGCGACGACGGAAAATCCGTCTTTCGAACTCAACGCCGCTCTTCTTTCCCGCGCTCGTGTCCTGACG
>NZ_JAUQTZ010000085.1:0-26632 GCF_059803845.1 Rhizobium sp. UFLA01-1127
TGGAGCAGCCCGGTAGCTCGTCAGGCTCATAACCTGAAGGCCGCAGGTTCAAATCCTGCCCCCGCAACCAATCCTTCTCTCCCATCTTGCCAAAGCTTGGACCTACCCTATCACTCGCGCCAAGTCTTCAGCTTCAATCGCGATGCCCGATAACGCAATGCGCAATGCTGCGGTAATCCGGCGGACGTACCTCTGTCTGCGATCTCTCTTCAATCGCAAAGGACATGCCTGATGTCTGCCATTCCCATGAAGCGGCTCCCTGTCGGAGTTGCCATGCTCTCAATCCTGACGATGCTGTCGGCCTGCGCCTCACAGATCATGAAGAGCTATATCGGCGCGCCGATCAACAGCGTGATGCTTGACTACGGTCCGCCAGATAATGTCTATGAACTGCGTCCGGGTGAGCGTGCCTATCAATGGCGCAAGCGGAAGACCCAGGTGGTGCCCGGCCAATCCAGCGGCGAAATCAAGGAGACGCGCCGCGGCACGCGCTATGACGTTACCGAGATGCCGGGCTATGTCGAGCACACGGAATGCTTCTACACCTTCTATGCCCGGAGTTCCGGCTCTGATTGGTATGTGATCAGTTTCCGCCAGCCTTCGCTCGAATGCGAGTAAATCCCTCGATTCATAAGGCTTAGGATATTCCTTCGCTTCGACTACACGCCGAAGCAGAGCGGCATGCTGCCATTGTCCGCTTATTGGATGCCGTCCTGAAGCGGGGCCGAGGACGGTGTTTCGGCCGATAAAAGGGGCAGGCAGCGTCCTTTTGCCGGATCTGGCTTCCAGCTTGAGGTTCTTTGATCGGCAAATTTGATCTGTAAAACTGTCCCGGCCAAAGCCCGGGACATCAATCCCGTTCCGCTTGATCGAACTCACCCCATCGCCAGCGCCATGGGGCATCGCTTTTCCACCAGACCACGAAAATCAGCAGCGCAGTCGGGACGCCGATCGCCGCCGCGCAAGCGGCCGGGTGGCTGTTCGCATAAGACGTAATGAGGGAAATGGCCGCGGCCAGCACGAGCGCGTAGATCGCGATTGCAGCCCAACCCTGCCAGCTGCAAGGCAGCCCGGCTCCATAGCCATAGGTCTTCACGCGGAACCAAGGTGTTTTGCTCGTCATCTGCTCGCATCCTCATCCGATCGGTCCGGTTTCTTGGCAGCATTGTCCTATGACTTTGGATCGGCGACAAGGCCGAAACCGGATGTTCGGGGCTCCATGCCGAGGCCGTTATGACGAGGGCTGGAAGCGCGTAACGCCGGCATCATCGAACAGGTTCTGTGCGCCGGCCCTGGCGGATGCGATCATGACATCCGCAATTCCCGGCATGACCAGCGCCGAGGCGATCCATGTTATCGCGACAAGGCCGTCCCAGCACCAGATCACATGCCTTCATTTCACGGTTGAGAGCGGCGAGAGGACTGACTCGGGGTTTGATCGGTCGCGCCTCGCCGCTCTCGATCAGGCGTGTCTTGGCTTGAAAGATACGCCCGACCTCTGCAAAGGCACGGATCAGAAGCGGTAGTTCAGACCGGCTTTGATGACGTGATCGCGCAGATCGGTCTTCGATTTGCCGCTCGATATCGTCGTGGTGACGTCATTGGTCATGACGTAGTTGTATTCGATCTTGGCCGACAGCCCGCCGCCGAAGCCCTGTTCGACGCCGCCGCCGACGAGATAGCCCTGTTTCCAGCCATTGGGGCCGGAAACGCCCTTGCCGCCGTCGAACTTCGTCATCGTCAGACCCGCCGTTCCGTAGACGAGCGTACGGTCGAAAGTGAGGCCAGCCTTGGCCTTGGCGGCGCCACGGAAGCGTTCTTCCAGCTTGCCGTTCGGCACGCGCACCTCGTTGTTTCCGAGGTAGGAGCCTTCCAGTTCGGCGCCGATAATGCCAGGCCCCACCTGGAAATTGTAGCCGGCTTGCACGCCGCCGGTCAGACCCTTGCCGCTGGCAAAAGGGTTGAACTTTGGCGAGGCGATACCGCCATGAGCACCGAAATAGGCGCCACTCCATTGAAAGGCTGGCGGCCGGTCGTAGGCGGTGGCATCCGGGGCCTGATAGGTCGTAAGATCGGCGGCGGAAGCATTGGTCGCGGCCGTCATGGCCAGAGCCGCGAACAGAATAGATTTTGCGCTGAGCGACATTGCTAAACTCCATACGAAACCCATGCGCCCTCCCTGGGCGCTCGCAAGGTCTCTGTTTACGTTGGAGAACCGGGCGTCGGTTCCTGCTGCTCTCCGCGCGCCGTCCATCTTGGGAGGTGGACCGGCTTCAGGAGATGGAGTTCATTTTGCCGATGAGAATTGCCGGTACATTGCAGGATTTGAAAACATTGAAAAATTGTTGAGTATTTTTATGGGATTGAATGGAATTTTTTAACTATTTTTTAAGTAGATGTCGCTGCCTGCCAGAGGCCGCCTTCCTGGAAGTCAGGCGAAATCACGCAGATCAGCATGGCATGCGCCAAGCTGCTCCTTCCGAGGTTCCGAGGCGCTACTTTCAAAGATCCTGGCCCAAGCTCGAAAGGCCTATTCGCAGCGCCGGCCCGTCGCGCGATCGAAGAGATGCAGCGCGCCGGCGTCGAAGCCGAGCCTGAACGTCTGCCGCTCGGCAATAGCAGTGCGCGGCGGCAGGCAGGCCATCAGCCGCTGCGAGCCTGCCTGTGCCGTCACGATCAGCTCGGGGCCCGTGAGTTCAGCGACTTCGCAGATGGCCTCGAGCTTGCCGTTTTCCTCAAGACGCAGGGTTTCCGGCCGTATGCCGATGACCAGTTCCTGATCCCGTTTGATCTCGGTTTTCGTCGCTGGCATCGGCAACGTAATCGAGGTGCCGTCGATACGAAGCGAATCCTGATCGGCGGTCGCATTCAGGAGATTCATCGGCGGAGCACCGACGAAGGTCGCGACGTAAAGCGTTGCAGGATGATTGTAGATATCGTCCGGCGTTCCGAGCTGCTCGATACGGCCGTCGCGCATCACGGCGATGCGGGTTGCGAGCGTCATCGCCTCGATCTGGTCGTGCGTCACGTAGACGACAGTGGTCTTCAGCATCTGGTGTAGACGCTTCAGCTCGGTGCGCATCTCCATGCGCAGCTTGGCGTCGAGGTTGGAGAGCGGCTCGTCGAAGAGGAAGACTTCCGGTTTTCGCACTAGGGCACGGCCGATCGCCACGCGCTGGCGCTGACCGCCGGAAAGCTGGCTCGGCTTGCGTTCCAGCAACGGTTCGATCTGCAGAAGCTTCGCCGCCTCGCGCACCGCCCTGTCACGCTCGGCGGCGGGCACCTTGCGCATCTCCAGGCCGAAGCCGATGTTGCGATGAACCGAGAGGTTCGGATAGAGCGCATAGGACTGGAACACCATGGCGATGTCGCGGTCCTTCGGATGCACGCCGAGCACGGAGCGATCGCCGATGCGGATATCCCCGCTCGTCGCTTCGGCAAGCCCGGCGATGATATTCAGAAGCGTGGACTTGCCGCAGCCCGACGAGCCGAGCAGCACCAGGAACTCGCCGCTTTCGAGCGAAATATCGATGCCTTTCAGCGTCTCCACTTCGCCGTAGCTCTTGCGGATGTTCTGGATGTCGAGCGCGCTCATTGAACGGCCTCCTCGGATGCGTTGGCCGGGCCGTAGCTGCGCGGCAGAGTGGAAATGGCGCGTGAAGCGACCGCGGTCCCCGCCGAAAGGCAGGCCGCAGGCGGCTTGCCGCGGGCAAGGGCGGCCAGGAAGCCGGCATTGAAGACATCGCCGGCGCCGATCGTATCGACGACGGTGACGCGCGGCGCTGCGGCCGAGACGAGATTGCCGTCGGCATCGATAGCGATCGCGCCGTCTGGGCCGCGTTTCACGACGAAGATCGCGCCTTCCGGCATCAGCGCGTAAAGCGCGCGCGCCGCCTCGATCGGATCGTCCATGCCGGCAAGCGTCGTGGTCTCGACCTCGTTCATCAGCGCCACGCCGCAGCGGGAAAGCCAGCGCCGCGTGGTGTCGCAATTCTCCTCGGTCCAGCCGTCGAGCGGCCAGCCGGTGTCGAGCGCGATGGTGATTCCATGCTTGTCAGCCCAGCCGAACAGGGCGTCGTAGTCGCGGGCGAGATCTTCGGTGAGAAATGCGCCGCAGAGCAGCGCATAACCGCCGGCAAGCCTGTCGCCATCGAGAACCGCCAGCACGTCGTCGAGATTGAACCTTGGTAGGTGGCCGCGTGTCGTGAAGAAGGTGCGCTCGCCGTCGGGATGGGTGATGCCGACCGAAAGCGTGGTGCCTTCCGGTCTGACCGGCCATTTGCTGCTGCGCGCGCCGAACGCTTCGCTGAGCCAGCGTCCGAACTGGTCGCTGCCGACATTGGCCGAAATCTCGTAATCGACGCCGAGGCCCTCCCAGGCGAGTGCGCTGTTGCCCGCCTGGCCGCCGACGCGCAGCTCGTCATGGTCGACGATGATCTCGGTGCCGGCTTTCGGCCATGGCGTCGCCGGCCCCAGGATCAGGTCGATATTGACGTTGCCGATGACTGCAAGCGGCTTCATTCATTCGCTCCGCGTAATCTTGGTCGAGCGTACCGGCGTGCCGGCATTCTCCACCCGCTCGTCGGCAAAAGCGATCATCAGCGACTGGGCGACGGGCAGCATCTGGAAGATGGCGGCCAGCCCCGTTTCCGGCTTGAAACGCAGCGTCGCGCAGCCGGGTACGGGCTCTTCCCCTGAGCCGTCGAAGACGATCACGGGCGCACCCGTTTCGACGGCAGAAGTGGCCATGGCCGTCACGAGGTTCGCCGTCGCATCGTTGCCGCGGAAGAGCACGACGCCGATCGAGGGGCCGAGCATTTCCATCGGACCGTGACGCAGCTGGCCGCCCTCGAGCGAGAAGCAGGGACGGCGGGAGAGTTCGGTGAGACCGAGCGCCAGCGCCTCGGCAATGCCCTGCAGGCGGCGACCCGAGGTGACGACGGTCGCAACATTCGCAAGAGCCGAAAGCGCCAGCTTGATATCGAGCGTTTCGGGTGCACGAAGCACGGCGAGCGCACGCGCTGGCTCTTGCCCGAGAGCGGCGAAGATCGCCAGATGCAGCGCAAAGGTGACGGTGAGGCTGCGGGTTGCCGCAAAGGCAAGCTCTGTACCGCCGGCGCCAACGAGCGAAGGAGCGGTTCTGGCGAGGAAGGAGCCGCCCTCCAGCGTCAGGCCGAAGGTCTCGGCAGTGCCGCCTGTTTCGCTGAACCAGCGCACGACCTCGGCGCTTTCGCCGGATTGCGAGGTCATGAAGATCGTGCGGCCCTCCAGCGACAGCGGCTGGCCGAGTTGTTCGGAGAGTGGCAGCGCGATCGCATCGATGCCGGCTGCGCGATAGAGCGGCTCGACGGCGCGGTTGACGGCGTGGGAGCCGCCCATACCGAGCAGGAGCAGCTTGCCAGTGCGCTTCAGCGACGCGGCAGCCCTGGCGGCCATATCGGTTGCGGCTTCGAAAGAGGCGAGTGCATCACTATGCTGGCGGGCCATTTCACGGCCGATGGCGGCAAGGCCTGCGGGGCTTGTTTTCTCTTTGGTCATGGTCATCCCTTAACGCCGCCGTTGGTCAGGCCCGAGATCAGGGCACGTTGCATGACAAGGCCGATCAGAACCGGGGGCAGGGCGGCCAGCACGCCGGCAGTCGCGATCAGTCCGTAATCCGAGACACGGCCGCCGGCGAGATCCGCTATGGCGACGGTGAGGGTCTTGGCGCGCTGGTCTGAGGTAAAGAGCAGCGCATAGAAGAATTCATCCCAGGCAAGCAGGAAGGCGAAGAGCGCCGAGGTCGCCATCACAGGCATGGCAAGCGGCAGCGTGATGATCTTCAAGGTCTGGAACAGCCCGGCGCCGTCAATCATCGCCGCAGCCTCGATTTCCTTCGGAATGGAATCGAAGCCTGATTTCATTAGCCAGGTCGTGAATGGCGCCAGGATCGTCAGATAGACGAGCGCCAGGCCGAAGACATTGTTCAGCATGCCGAGATGGGCAAGACCCATGTAGAGCGGCACGGCAAGTGCGACCGGCGGCAGCATGTAGGTGGCGATGACCATGGAGAGCGACCAGCCCACGGATGGTGTGCGCGACACGGCCCAGCCGGCGGGGATGGCGAGCGCGATGGCGGCGATGGTCGCCATGCCTGCCACTTCGATGCTGTTGCGCAGTGACGAGGTGAAGGCGGCACCCTCGCTGTTTTCCAGCGTCGACAGCAGCACCTTGTAGCGCGAGAAGTCTGCTGTCTGCGGCCACCAGCGCAGCGGTTTGGCGGCAAGATCGGCAGCCGGCGAAATGCTCATGATGAAGAGCCAGGCTATCGGCGCCAGGATGACGACGGCGAGCAGGATGGCGCAGATATAGACGAAGCAGGTGAAGAGCGGGCTTTGGCGTTCCATCAGGCGGCACTCCCTGCGGTTTTGCGGACAAGAGCGGCATAGGCGGCGGCAAGCACCGTGACCAGCAGCGTGACGATGAGGGCAAGCGATGCTCCTGACCCCGCCCGCTGGAAGGAGAATGCCTCCTGGTAGACCAGGATCGATAGAGTGCGCGTGCTGTTTGCCGGGCCGCCGCGCGTCATGACCCAGATGATGTCGAAGACCTTGAAGGCTTCTATGGTACGTAGCACCAGCGCCACCATCAACGGTCCCACAAGATAAGGAAGGATGACGAAGCGGAAACGTTTGAAAGGTCCGGCGCCATCGACCAGCGATGCGGCGGTGATATCGCGCGGCACGGCCTGCAGGGCGGCGAGCGCAATCAGCGCCACCAGCGGGAAATTCTTCCAGCAGTCGGCAACGATGAGCGCCGTCAGCGCCGTGCCCGGCTCGCCGAGCCAGGAGCGATAGGCGTCGATGAGGCCGAGCTGCGTAAGGGCAGCGTTCAGCGCGCCATATTCGGGATTGTAGATCAGCCGCCAGAGCGTCGCGTTGACGACGGTCGGCAGCGCCCAGGGCAGGATCATCAGCGCGCGCAGCACACCGCGGCCCTTGAAATTCTGATTGAGCAGCAGGGCGGCCAGCACGCCGAGCACCATTTCGGCGGCGACGGAGACGATTGCGAACCAGGCTGTCGTGATCAAAGTGCGCTGAAAATTGGAATTCGCCAGCATCTTCGCGTAATTGTCGATGCCGACGAAATTGCCGCCGGTTCCGACAAGCTTCGCATTGGTGAAAGAAAGGCCGACCGTATCCACGAGAGGCCAGCCGATGACTGCAATCATCACCACAAGCAGCGGCAGCATCAAAGCCCAAGCGCGAGTTGTCATGGAGGTGCCGGACATGGCTGGCCCCTTCTTTCATTCTTCATGGAGGATCAAGAGAGGCGGGCGGTGACTGGCACCGCCCGGCAAGAGTATCAGAGACCGCTATTGTCGGCAGCTGACTTCAGCGCATCTTCCGGGGAAGACTGGCCGAGCAGCGATTCCTGGATTGCCTGCTGAAGCGCTGTCGACAGTTCCTGATATTTCGGCGTCGTGGGACGCGGATACATGGCGGCGAGGCCGACCTTTGCGGCCGCGATCAGCTCTTCCTGGCCCTTGGTGACGGCCGGATCGCTATAGGACGATGCCCAGATCGGCAGGCTGAGCTTGGCATACTGGTTCTGCGTCGCCTGTGAGGTCATGAAGGAAATGTACTTCCAGGCTTCGTCCGGGTGCTTGCTGGCCGTGGTGATGCCGAGGCCCATCGAGCCGTTGACGGCTGAAGCCTCGCTCTTGCCGGCTACGCCCGGTGCCGGCACGACGCCGACCTTACCCGCGACCTTACTGTCCTTGGGGTCATTCGCCATGTTGTACATGTAGGTCCAGTTCAGCGCGAAGGCGGCATCGCCGTTTTCGAAGACCTTGCGGACGTCCTCTTCGAGGAATTCCTTGGAGTTCGGGTTGGTAAGGCCGGACTTGTAGCTGGTGACCATGTATTTCAGCGCGTCGAGGCCGCCGCCCGTCTGGAAGTCAGGCTTGCCGTCCTTGATGAAGTCGCCCTTATAGGCGCTGACGAGCGTGGCATAGTCGCAGATCGCAGCTTCGGCCTGCGACCAGCTCCAGGCGATCGGGGTGGCGAGAAGGCCCTTGTCCTTGATGGTCTTCGCCTGTTCGTTCAGGTCGTCCCAGGTCTTGGGCGGCGTCTTGATGCCGGCCTTTTCCAGGATTTCCTTGTTGTAGAACAGATACTTGGTGTCGAGGATCCACGGCATGCCGTAATACTTGCCGTCATACTGGACCGTCGTCCAGGCGCCCGGCAGGACATTCTTCTTCGTGTCGTCGGAGATGCGCGAGGATACGTCGACCAGAACCTTGTTGGTTGCATATTCGGCAGGCCAGATCACGTCGAAAAGCACGACGTCGTAGCCGCCGCCGGACCCTTGAGCGAGCACGGTCTTATCGTGCAGGCCTTCATAAGGGACGAATTCGAGATTGACCTTGATATCCGGATTGGCCTTGGAGAAGGCATCCGTCATGGCGCGCACATCGGCTTCGCTATAGGCAGCCTGCGCCATGAAGAGTGCATTGATCGTAGTTTCGGCAAAGGCGTGCGAGGCGAAGGAAACGCCGATCAGCGCTGCGCCGAGCAATGTCTTGTTCAATGATTTCAACATTCCATCCTCCGGTTTTTGACAGTCACGCGATTTTTCCGACGGCGGCTGACGTCGCCATCGGTTGTCGGGCAGGCAATTGGCCGAGCCGGCTGCCGAACGTCTATCGGCGCCTCCTGGAGCTGTAAGGCTCGCTTAAGTTCCCTGACGAAACTCTGTGGTTTCTTTTAAGTCAATTGTCTTGACTAATTTCTTCTTCAATATTCTATTGCTGTCAAGAGGCAAAAACAGATGAACGATATTCGCCCGATCAGGGCTACGAGCGGAACGAACCACGAAGGCACCAGCGCCCATAACCGGCGGGTGATCATCGACGCCCTTCGGTTGAACGGTGCGCTCTCCCGCGCCGATCTTGCACGCGCCACCCGCCTGACGAAGCAGACGGTCTCTAACATCGTGGAGGAGCTGGAACACGACGGGTTGGTGACCTCAAGGGAAATGGTGCGACGCGGTCGCGGTCAACCCTCGACCCCCTATGGTCTCGTGCCGGAGGGCGCCTTTGCCATCGGCCTGCAGATCGATCGTCACATCACCCGCGCCATCGCTGTCAATCTCGTTGGCAATGTTCTCATCCGCAAGGAAGCGAACCTGCCGGCCGGCGGACCAGCGACAGGCACACCTGTCGTCCTGAAGCTGATAGAAGACGTGCGTGCCGAGCTCCGGCAGCGCGTGGCGCAGGCGGAGAAACGCCTCGTCGGCCTCGGCGCGGCGATGCCGGGTCCCTTCGGTATCGAGCAGGATGATGCCGACAATCCCTGGATGATGGGTGCCTGGCAGCGCTTTCCCTTGCTCGAAACCCTATCGGCCGGCACCGGCCTCAATGTCAGCCTGCAGAACGACGCGGCTGCCTGCGCGACCGCCGAGCGCATGGTCGGAGCGGCGCACGGGCTCGATCACGCCGTCTGCCTCTATGTCGGTTACGGTATCGGCGCCGGGCTCATTCTCGGCGGCGAGCTCTATAGCGGTGCCCATGGCAATGCCGGCGAAATCGGCATGGCTTTGTTGACGGCAGGCGGGCAGCAGACCCAGCTCGAGCATCGTGCGTCCCTTGCTTCCCTTTACGATCACCTTGGCGTCGATCCGATGGCGCCGGATATCTACTCTATGATCAACGACCGCGCCGCTGCCGCCGACCCCGATATCCTCAGCTGGATCGAAAGGGCGGCGATCGATCTGCGCTGGAGCGTCCAGCTCATCGAAACCATCTTCGATCCGCAAACGGTGATTCTATGCGGCGGCGCGCCGGCTGCGCTGGCAACGCGGCTGATTGCCGCCATGCAGCCGCTCCTGCCCTCCAATGCCGATCGTCCCGGCCGCTCGCTGCCGCGCCTGCAGCTCGGCATGACCGATCCTTGGGCCGTGGCGCGCGGTGCCGCGGCCGAGCCCATCGGCCATGCCTTCGATCCGCGCTTTCAGGCAATCTTGAAATCCTAAAGCTCAGGGGTGGCGTGGGCTGGCGCCGAGGCGCGCAAGCACCTTGTTGGGAATGCCATAGCGCTGGATCACGTCGCGGCCGTTGCGCAGGCCGCAGATCTCGCGATGAATGAACATGGCCCAGACGGCTTCAGCCGCGGCATCCACCAGCCGCTCGTGCTCGACGCCTTCCTTGCCTTTGGCTTCGCCTTCCTGCAACGCGGCAAGAGCCGCCTCGACCTTCATGCCATGATGGCCAAGCGTGCTGGCGCGTTCTGACATGACCTCATATTGGAGGATGCCGAGGCCGGTTTCCCTGGTTTGCGATGGATCGAAGTTGCGCGGCGGGCGAACTGTCATATCGGGCTCCGCATGCTGGATGATCTGGCTTCCTTAGTTTTACACAATCTCCGTCCATTTCCCAAGCGTGACCATGCCGCTGGTGTCAGCATGAGCCTGCCCGCATAAATCCGGAAATACCGGGATTTCGCTGCCCGCCGCCCGTTTTCGGGTGGCTGCATACTCTCATTTGGGGTCCAATACCGACATCAGCGCTTCATCAGAGGCAATCTCGCCCGATGCCATGAGCGCAATTCAAAGAAAGGAAATCGGCATGACCAAAACTCCGAAAAATGCAGAGAAGCACTATGTCTATCGGATCATGAACTCGCCCGTCGGCGACTTGAAACTCGTCGGCGGCGATGATGGCCTTGCCGCGATCCTTTGGGATAACGACCGGCCTGGCCGTGTGCCGCTGGTGATCGTAGCCGAAGACGACAGCCATCCCGTGCTCCTGGAAGCCGAACGGCAATTGCGCGAATATTTCGCCGGCGAACGACAGGCTTTCGATCTGCCGCTCGACTTTGCCGGAACGGAGTTCCAGCAGAAGGTCTGGCAGGCTCTGCTCGCCATTCCCTTCGGCGAAACGCGCAGCTATCGCCAGATCGCAACGGAAATCGGTGCGGAAAAAGCGATTAGGGCCGTCGGCGCCGCCAATGGCCGCAATCCGATCTCGATCGTCGCACCCTGCCACCGCGTGGTTGGATCGGCTGGCGATCTCAGGGGATTTGCCGGCGGTCTCGAGCGCAAGGCCTATCTGCTGCGGCTCGAAGGAGCGGACACGAAGACATTCGATTTCGCCGCCTGATCTCTCATGCTCTTGATACTGTAAACCCCTTCTCCCCGAGGGGAAAAGAGGCAACAACGATCTCTTCTCATGTGAAAGCAGCCCATCCGGTTTCCCGGATGGGCTGCTTTCATTTCTCGCATTTAGACTCAGCAGCCGACCGTGAACCCCGCCAGCCGACTGTCCTATCTTAGCCCTCGAGCCACTTCACCTGTTCTCGCGTCAGCTTGATGTCGAGCGCCGAGAGGCTGTCTTCCAGCTCGGCGACCGTACGCGGGCCGATCAGCGGGATCACCGGGAAAGGCTGGGCGACGACATAGGCAAGTGCGATATGGATCGGGCTGCGGCCGAGTTTCTGCGCCAATTCGATCGCCCTGTCGCGGCGGCCGAAATTGCGGTCGGAATACCAGACGCGAACCAATTCCTCGTCGTCGCGCTTGTCGCGGCCGGCGCGGTCGGTAAAGAAGCCGCGGCCCTGGCTCGACCAGGCGAAGTTCGGGATCTGCTTGGCATTGAGCCAGGTCTTCCAATCGTCGTCGGAGGCGGCGACGCAGCCGGCCCAAATCGGATCGAGCATTTCCGCCAGCGAGAAGTTGTTGGAAAGGGCAGCCGGTGCCGCCTTGCCGTTCTTCTCAGCATAGGCGATCGCTTCGTCGAAGCGGGCACGCGTCCAGTTCGAGCCGCCGAAGATGCCGCGGATGCGGCCAGCCTTCACCTCGGCATCCATGGCATCGACGAACTCGCCGACCGGAACGTCGGTGTTGTCGCGGTGCATGAAGTAGATGTCGACATAGTCGGTCTTCAGACGATTGAGGGACTGGTCGAGTTGCTTGGCGATCACGTCCGGGTAGCAAAGCGGCGAATGCGCGCCTTTGCCGATCAGCACGATCTCTTCGCGCGGCACGTTGCGGCTGGTATGCCAGTCGCCGAAGATGCTCTCCGTCTTGCCGCCGCCATAGACATAGGCCGTGTCGAAGGCATTGCCGCCGGCTTCATAGAAAGCGTCGAGCGTCAGCGAGGCGGCTGCGAAATTCGGGAAGAATTCGAAGCCGAGCGTGACGAGCGATGCCGGCTTGGAGATGCCGGGAATGCTGCGCTTCGGGATGCTGTTGCCCTTGGCAACGGTCGCGCCGGCGATGTTCTTTGTCCGCTTCGATGCCTTCTCGACACCATATTCAAGGCCGATCGAAGCGCGCCATTGGTCGAGCACCTTGAGGTTGCCGATCGAATCGGCCCAGCTGATGCCGGGATAGGCGAATTCCTTTTGTCCGGCGCGGATGGCATCGCCGGCAGCGTCGACTTCGAAGGAATAGAGCCAGCGGTCCTCCTTGACCTCGATCGTCTGGGTCTCGCTGCCCTTGATAACGTCGATCTTGCCGACGCCGCCCTTGTGGCCGGAGGCGAACCAGAAGTCCTTGACTTCGATACGGCCGTCCGAGCCGATGATGCGCAGCGTGTTGTCCTGGTTCGCCATGATCGAGCAGGACACTTCGGCAATGATGTCGTTCGGGAACTTCAGGACGGCGGAAGCCCATTCGTCGACGCCGGTCTGGCCGAGATGGCCGACACCCGATACCTTGTCGGGATCGAGGAACGGCTTGCCCTCGACCGCACCGGCGATCAAACGGGCCATCGAAACGGGATAGCCGCCGACATCGAGAATGCCGCCGCCCGCCATGTCATTGGCAAACAGCCGGTGTTCCGGATTTACCTTGCCCATGTTGAATCCGAAGGAGGTGCGGATGATGCGCAGGTCACCGATTGCACCACTCTTGACGAGTTCGATCAGTTTCGCCGTCTGCGGATGGACGCGGTACATGAAGGCCTCGCCGGCAAAGACGCCCGCCTTCCTGGCTTCGTAGTAGATGGCCTCCGCATCGAAAGCGGAAAGGGCGATCGGTTTTTCGACGAGCACATGCTTGCCGGCGCGGATCGCCTTGATCGCCCATTCGGCGTGGCCGGTATGCGGCGTGGCGATGTAGACGGCGTCGATGTCCTTGTCGGCGAGCAGGGCCTCATAGCCGTTGACGATGCGCGCGCCGGGGAAACCGTCGCCGAGACCTGGCTTTTCCGGATTGCGGCTGGCGATCGCCACCAGCTTGCCGCTGCGGGAATGGGCGATCCCATCGGCAAAAGTCTGTGCGATCCTGCCGGGGCCGATGATGCCCCAGCGGATTGAAGTCTCGGTAGTCATGGAACGATCCTTTCCTAAATCTGCATGCTGTCTTGGGAGAATAGGCCGTGCCTATCGCAATCGGCTGCCGGTGCTGTCGAACAGGAATGTCTTGGCCGCCGATAGTGCTACGGTGAGCTTGTCGCTATTGCCCGTATTGCGGGATTCCTCGCGCTCGATGACGATCTGCTCGCCGCCTTCGATGTTGGCGTAGATGTAGCTGGTATTGCCGAGATGCTCGGCGACATCGACGTGGACGGTCATGTCCACATCGCCGCGTCCGGCCTCGAGGAAGTGTTCCGGACGGACGCCGAGCGTCACTTGCTGGCCGATCTCGAGCTTGGCGGAAGTGATCGGCAAGGTCAGGCGGACATCGCGCTGGCCCTTGAGCACGACGGCGATGCGGCCGGGCTGGTTGTCAGTCACCTCGGCCTGCAGGAAATTCATTTTCGGCGAGCCGACGAAACCGGCGACGAACTGGTTGGCCGGATCGTCATAGAGATCGAGCGGCGCTCCCACCTGTTCGATGTTGCCGCTGCGCAGCACGACGATCTTGTCGGCGAGCGTCATGGCCTCGGTCTGGTCGTGCGTGACGTAGATCATCGTCGTGCCGAGCTTCTTGTGGAGCCGCGAGATTTCGACGCGCATCTGCACGCGCAGCTCGGCGTCGAGGTTGGAGAGCGGCTCGTCGAACAGGAAGATCTGCGGCTCGCGCACGATGGCGCGGCCGATCGCGACGCGCTGGCGCTGGCCGCCGGAGAGCTGCTTCGGCCGGCGCTGCATGAGCTCGGTGATCTGCAGGATCTCGGCTGCCTGCTTCACGCGGCGGTCGGTGTCGGCCTTGGGGTTGCCGTTCATACGGAGGCCGAAATTGAGGTTCTGCTCGACGGTCAGATGCGGGTAGAGGGCGTAGGATTGGAAGACCATGGCGATGCCGCGATCGGCCGGTTCCATGTCGTTGACCACGCGGCCGCCAATCTTCAGTTCTCCGCCGGTGATGTCTTCCAGGCCGGCGATCATGCGCAGCAGCGTGGACTTGCCGCATCCGGATGGTCCGACGAAGACGACGAATTCGCCGTCCTTCACCTCGAGATTGGCGCCGTGGATGATTTCCAGCGAACCGTAGCGTTTGACGATATTGGTAAGGGACAGTTCAGCCATACGGGTCTCCCGGAATTATTTGATTGCGCCGGCGGCAATGCCGGCGATGAAGTGGCGCTGCAGGAGAACGAAGACGATGAGGATCGGCGCCGTCAGCATCACGGCGCCGGCCATGATGCCGCCCCAGGATACCCTGGTGAGGCCGATCAGCGTCCCGAGCGCGACGGGCGCGGTCATCATCCCCGGCCGGGAATTGATGAGCAGCGGCCAGAGATAGTTGTTCCAGGAATGCAGGAACAGGATGATGGCGAGCGCGGCCATGGTCGGCCTTGCGAGCGGCAGGGCGATACGCAGGAAGATCTGCCATTCCTTGACGCCCTCGACGCGGGCGGCGTCGAAGAGTTCGCTCGGCATCATCGAGAAGGCTTGGCGCATGAAGAGCACGCCCAGCGAGTTGAAGAGCGGCGGTACGATGAGGGCGACCCATGAATTCGCCAGCCCGAAATCGCGCGCCACCATGATGAATTGCGGAATGACGACGACGGAATAGGGCAGCGTGATCGTGCCGAGGATGATGCCGATGACGCCCGAGCGGCCGGTGAACTGGTAACGCACCAGAGCCCATCCGGCCATCGAGGTCAGCAGCACCGACAGGAAAGTGTAGACGACGGCAACGACGATGGAGATGGTCATGGCGCCGATGAAGTTGGTGTCGGCCTGCAGGTTGCGGACATTGTCCATGAAGCCTGTCGACGGTGTCAGGATGATGCCGGGGCTGAAGATGCCGTAATCGGGCATGGTCGAGAAGACGAACATCATCCAGAGCGGAAACAGCCAGATGATGGCGAGCGGCGTCAGCAGGCCGTGCAAGGCGAGCGAGCGGATGAGAGTGGATTTGGACTTCGATTTCATTTCGGTTCGCGCCCCACCCAGAGATTGAGGAGAGAGATGGCTACCGCAAGCGCCGCCATCGTATAGGCGACGGCCGAGGCATAGCCGAAGTTGGTCGACTGGAAGGCCTGGCGATAGAGCAGGAGGCCGAGCGTCTCGGTCCCGCCGCCTGGGCCGCCCCTGTTGGTGATCAGATATGGTTCGGTGAAGAGCTGCATGGTGCCGATGACGGACAGGACCACGCAGAACAGAATGATCGGCTTCAACAGCGGCAGGGTGATATGGATGAACTGCTGGAAGCGGCTGACGCGGTCGAGCGTCGCAGCCTCGTAGACATCCTCGGGGATCGATTGCAGCCCGGAAAGGATGATGATGGCGTTGTAACCCGCCCAGCGCCAGGTGACGGCGATGATGATGAGCACCATTGCGGCATGCGATTCGGCGAACCATGACACCGGCGCGAAGCCGACCGTGCCGAGCAGCTTGTTGACGATGCCGAAATCGACGTTGAACATCAGGCGGAAGACGGCGGCGTAGGCCACCTCTCCGACGACGACGGGTGCGAAGAAGGCAAAGCGGAAAATGCCGCGGGCCTTCAGCAGCGGTGAATTCAGCAGCACTGCCATGACGGTGGCGAGCGTGATCATCACAGGCACCTGGACGATCAGGATAATCAGCGTGTTTTGAAGCGCGTTGTAGAAGGCCGGATCGCCGAACAGTCGCCCCCAATTGAGCGACAGATTGAAGGTCCACGGATTAACCCGGGTGTTCTGGAACGAAATCAGGAACGAATCGATGATCGGCCAGACCCAGAAAGCGGCGAACACCAGAAGATAGGGTGCAAGGAACGCATAGGCGCTCCGGTTTCGCAACCGCATGAAAGCCTTCTCCTTTATGCGCAGGGAAATGACGCGTGACATCGCATCCCCGCCGCCCCTAGAACGTGATGCCGAAAAGTGTAGGCAGTTTTCGGACGGCGTCACGCTCTACTTTTTTGATTCTAGAGCGAATTCAGATTTTAGGTCGAACAGACCTGAAACCGTCCGGCTCTAGGGCGGCGGGGATGCCGGACGCGGCTTGGGAGGCACGCCCGGCAATGTCACTCATTTCGCGAGCGGCAGACCCGTTGCCGAGGCGATCTGCTGGGCCGCATCGTCGAGCGCGGCCTTGCCGTTCGGATAGCCGCCGGCCAGGTATTTCGTCTGGACGGCCTTTATGACCTCGTCGGCATCGCTGAAATATTGGGTGCCAGGGCTCGGACGGATTTTCGGCAGGGTGGCGAGGATATCGGCCCAGACCTTTTGCCCGCCCCAATAAGGCTGCGGCTGGTTGACAAAGGGATCTTGGACCGCCGTCAGCAGAGACGGCACGAGCCCGAAGGATTTCAGCATGGTCACCTGGCCCTCATTGGTGCCAAGCGTGTATTCGAGGAATTTCCAGGCGGCCTCCTTGTGCTTGGAGCCGCTGGCGATCGCAAGCGACGAGCCTCCGAGATTGGCCGCATGCGGACCGTCGGCCGTCATGCTCGGCATCGGATAGACACCCCATTTGCCGGCGAGATCCGGCGAAGTGGATCGGACGGTACCTTCGTACCAGCCGCCATAGAGCTGCGACGCTACCTTGCTGGCGGTGTTCGCCTGAATTTTCTCATTCCAGTTCGCCGCGCTCATCAGGCCGGCGTCCTTGATCTCCTTCACCTTGTCCAGGGCTTTGACGCAGCCGGGCTGGTTGACGGTGATGCTCTGGCTGTCATTCGAGAAATAGCCGCAGCCCTGTTCGTTGGCGAGCATGCGGAACCATTCGGTATCGCCGTTGAGATCGGCTTGCGTCATGATCACGCCCGGATTGGCGGCGGAGATCTTCTTGCCGGCGGCAATGAAATCGTCCCAGGTCTTGATCGTTGCCGGATCGACGCCGGCCTTTTGATACATGTCGCGGCGGTAGAACATGGTGACCGGACCGGAATCCCACGGCATTGCATAGGCTGCATCGCCGACTTCAAGCTCGGCGCGCTTGAAATCCGGGAACTGCTTCTTCAGTTCATCCTTGTAGCCGAGCTTCGTCAGGTCGGTCAGGCAGTCCGGAAAGCGGTTCCAGAAGATCGAAGCCTTGTGGTTTTCGATCGACATGATATCCGGCAGGCCGTCGCCGCCGGCAGCGCAAGCGGCCAGCATCTTGTCGAAGACCTGCGGGTTGCCGATGTCTTGAACCTCGACCTTGATGTCGGGATATTTTTTGTTGAACCCCTCGACCGTGGATTTCAGCGCCGATGCGGCGATGTTCCAGCTCCAGACAGTAATGGTGGTCTGTTCCGCAAAGGCGGAACCGGAGGCGAGTAGAGCCGCAAGGGCCGTCGCTCCAGCAAGTTTTAAACGCATTGAAAATCCTCCCTTTTCAATTGCCGTCCTCAAGAGAACACGCTTAAACTAGCTTGCGATAAGCTTCTGTCTCCTAAAAAAGGAACATCGACTTGGCGAAAAGTAAGGTGGGTCAACAGGCGGTCTATCAGCCGGGCGCAAGCAGCGTCGAAGGGCTCCCGACGATCCTGCAGATGTTCCACAATCATCCATTGCCGATGGCGAGGCCGCACTGGCACGCGCAGGTGGAAGTGAACTACATCATACGGGGGACCGTGCATTACCGCATAGGCGATCACGAGCTTACTTTGAGAGCCGGCGAGATCTGCCTTTTTTGGGGCGGTCAGCCGCATCTGCTGGATGAACTATCCGAGGATTCGATCTACGCCGGCGCGCATCTGCCGCTCGTGCATTTCTTCCGCCTGCGGCTACCGCTCGATATTTCCGGCCGCCTCATTCGCGGGCAAACCTTGATAAGCTCCGCGACCGATGCCGCCGACGACGAGAATTTTGCCCGGTGGCACCGTTATGTCATGTCCAACGACAGCGCGAAGGCCGAACATGCCGTCGCCGAACTTCTCCTGCGTTTGGAGCGCATCGCTTTCGAGCCCTATCGCATGCTGCCGGAGAAGCAGGGAAACCCGGCAAACGAGCAGGCCCATCCGCAATCCTCGCGCAGCCTGGCGCGAATGTGCGATTTCATCGCCGAAAACTTTCTGCACGACATCGATACGGTCGATATCGCCAAGGCGGCGCATCTCCATCCGAAATACGCCATGAACCTCTTCAAGAAATCGACAGGCATGACGCTGGCTAAATATGTGAACCTGCTGCGTCTTTCGCGTGCGCAGGCGATGCTGATGCGCGACGGCGCCAATGTGCTGCAGGTCGCCATGGACAGCGGCTTCGGCTCGATCAGCGCCTTCAACAAATCCTTCCGTCACATCGCCGGCATGACGCCTTCCGACTTCCGTCGCGACATGCGCGTTCTCTCGGCGATGAATGTAGAAGCCATCAAGCCTTCGATGCCGCGGGCGTCCCAGCAATATCATCGTTCGTGAGGCTTGCAGTGATGCGCGATCTCGCGCATCACTCCTGACAGGCTGGGGGAGGAGAATCGTATGCGGCAGTTCTCGGCTTGTATCGAGTGGTTGTTCGCGCGTAACGGCGATGTTTTTGCCGACCGCATCCGCCTGGCGCATCAGGCAGGTTTGAGCGCGGTCGAATTCTGGCGCTGGACCGACAAGGATCTTGACGCGATCGTCGCCGCAGTCGCCGAGACAGGCATCGCGGTCTCCGGCCTGGTGGCGGAGCCGATGATCGCGCTGACGAATCCGGCAAACAGAGAGGCTTGGCTGCAGGGCCTGCGCGAATCCGTCGCCGTCGCGCAGCGCCTCGGCGCGGCAGTTCTCATTGTCCAGGCCGGTGACGATCTGTCGGGATTTTCGCGTGCCGAACAGCGGGCGTCTCTCATTGCCGCGCTCACGGCCGGGGCCGGCATTCTTGAAGGATCCGGCGTTCGGCTCGGCCTCGAGCCGTTGAACACGACGATCGATCATCCCGGCTATTATCTGTCTTCGACGATGGAGGGCCTCGACATCGTCGACGAGATCGGCCGCCCGGAAATCGGCATCGTTTACGATCTCTATCATTCGGCCGTCATGGGTGAGGATACGCGTGAGGTTATCGGCGATCGCATCGACCGGATCGTGCACCTCCATGTTGCCGATCATCCCGGCCGCAGCGATCCCGGCACGGGCCAAATCGATCTGGCGGAACGGCTGGATTGGCTGTTTGCCCAAGGCTATCGCGGCAGGATCGGCCTGGAATACAGGCCGGCGACCAGCGATGCCAAGTCCGTTCGCGCGATGGTGAAATCGCTTGGCGGCTAGAGCACTTCCAGGAAAAGTGCATAGCGGTTTTCCGTCCGGAATGCGTTGGGAAATAAGAAGATAGAGCGTTTTCGCGATTCGAAGAAAAGCGGAAACGCTCTAGACCGGTTCCAGCAGGCCGAAGATGGCGACCAGCCCGATGACGGCAAGGCCGATGACGATCTCGGCAATGCTTCCAAGCCGGAGCTCCTGCAGCGCGCGATCGGGGTTGCGGCCGATCCGGGGTACGAAGACATAGCGATTGACGATCGCCAGAAATACCATGCCGGCGACCAGCCCGATCTTTGTCGCAAGCAGCATTTGGTAGGGTGAGGACCAGTCCGTTGGCAGGCGTTTCAAGATCAGCAAGGTATTGACGATACCGGAGAGAATGACGAGTGCGACGGCGATGTGCCCGGCATTGGAGAAACGGCGCAGCGCCACCAGTGCCTCCGCCCGGCATTCGGGCCGGCCGAGAAGCCGCAGAATAGCGATCAATGGCACCAGCGCCCCGAGCCAGGCGCCGCCGGCCAGCACATGCAGGACGTCGTTGGCCCGATGCGCCTGCCGCAGTGAGCCTTCCAGCATCGAAGCATGTCCGTTCAATGACAGGAAGGCGAGGCCAAGACCGGCACCCAAGGCCAGCCCCTGGCGGCGCAGGCTCTCGGGCAGCAGGAAGGCGCCTGCCATCATCACCGCTGCGAATGCCTGCGCTTGCCAGGCAAAGCCTATCGTGGTCGCGAAAAGCACGTCGCGGACCATGCTGGCATCGAGCGCATCGCTCCATCCGCTGCCGATATTTGCCGTCGTTGCAGGCAGTGCCGCCAGGACCGTTACAACCGCGATCGCGGCGATCACGGAAAAAGCCTTTGCGAACATGCGCCAGCCGATATCGGCGAGTGTTTTCGGCACGAGGAGGGAGAGATAGGCGCAGGCACCCCACAGAAGCATCAGGGATGCATCGTGAAAAAAGCGGCAGAGTTCGAGCGCTGTCGTCGGATCCATCAGGACTTCACGGTAAGTTTACAGGCGCCATGGGCTATGTTCCAGTTTAGTACGGTGTCGATCTCGCCGGCAATCGTCAGCCATCGTGCCCGGACTGCAGGGCCTCCCGCGTTTCCGGGGCCGGATAGGACAAATTTCTCGCGCTGGGTTGGGAGCGCGATAGGATTGCGGATACGCACTGTCAACTTTCTCCATGCATAAAGGCGCCATTCGGGACGCTTTGCCGCAAGGCAGGCCGGTGCCGCAAGCTTGGGCCTATTGCCACAACCGTCATCAGAGACGATTTCCGCCGTCTTGGCAAAGAATCGTCGCTTTTGAGTCCTTTTTGCAGACACAGTTGAGGCGTTCCGGGGGGTGCGCTTGAAAGGCAGTTTCATGGCGACATCTATGATCCGCGAAAAAATGGCCAATGGCTTCGGCCACCGCCGGCGTCGCGAATGGCTCGAGGATCTCGACGTGCCGACCTACGTCATCGGTGATGTCCATGGCCGTTATGATCTTCTAAGTGCGCTGGAACGCAGGATCGTTGCCGATGCTGCCGGTCTGCCGGGCCGAAAGCTCATTATCATGCTGGGAGATTTCATCGATCGCGGCCCCGCCTCGGCGCAGGTTGTCGGCCGCCTCATGGCTCCGCCGCCGAAAGATTTCGACCGCATCTGCCTGACCGGCAATCACGAGATGGCAATGCTTTCCTATATCGACGGTGAGATATCGCTGGATGATTGGGCCGCTCTTGGCGGCGACGCCACGCTTGCCTCCTATGGTGTGGATATCCCAAAGCTGAAAGAGCAATATCCGAAGCAGAAGAAGCTCGATACCTTCATCCGAACCTGGCTGCCCGACGACCACGTCAATTTCCTGCGCCGGCTGCCGATTATGCTGGATACGCCGAAGGCATTGTTCGTGCATGCCGGCATCGATCCGAATCGGCCGATCTCCGAGCAGGAGGATGACGATCTCGTCTTCATCCGCTCGCGCTTTTATGACAGTGCTCAGCCGCTGCCGAAGCTGATCGTCCACGGCCATACACCCGTCCGGCAGGCCGAAGTCGATGGTCTAAGGCTCAATCTGGACACCGGCGCTTTTCGCTCGGGCCGTTTGAGCGCGGCCCGGCTGTGGCAGGGCCGCGTTCACATCACCTCAACTTGATAGTCGGCTATAGATTGCCGATGCAGAGATACTTCATCTCCAGATAGTCGTCGGCGCCATGGCGCGAGCCTTCGCGGCCGAGACCGGATTGCTTGATGCCGCCGAACGGCGCGGTTTCCGACGACATCAGACCGGTATTGATGCCGACCATACCGTATTCCAGCGCTTCCGCCACGCGCCAGACCTTCTTCAGATCACCGGCGAAGAAATACGCGGCAAGGCCGAACTCCGTGTCGTTTGCCTGGGCGATGACATCCTCGACGGTATCGAAGCGGAAGAGTGGCGCAACCGGGCCGAAGGTTTCTTCACGCGCGACCTTCATGCTCCGGTCGACGCCGGTCAGGATGGTCGGTGCGAAGAAGGTGCCGGCACCCTCGATGCGCTTGCCGCCCGCCACGACACGGGCACCCTTCGAAACGGCATCCCGCACGTGGTCCTCAGCCTTTGCGACACCCTGCTCGTCGATCAGCGGCCCGACCGATACCCCCGGCTTGAAGCCGTCACCGACGGAAAGTTCGCCTACCTTCGCGGCGAGCTTGGCGGCAAAGGCGTCATAGACATTGGATTGCACATAGATGCGGTTGGCGCAGACGCAGGTCTGGCCGGCATTGCGATACTTCGAAGCCATGGCACCTTCGACGGCGGCGTCGAGATCGGCATCGTCGAAGACGATGAAGGGCGCGTTGCCGCCGAGCTCGAGGCTCACCTTTTTGATCTGATCGGCGCACTGACGCATTAGGATGCGGCCGACTTCGGTCGAGCCGGTGAAGCTGATCTTGCGCACTTTCGGATTGCCGCAAAGCTCGCGGCCGATGGCCGGGCCGTCGATGCCGACGATGATGTTGAGCACGCCTGGGGGAATGCCCGCCTCTTCGGCAAGCACGGCAAGGGCGATCGCCGTCAGCGGCGTCTGCTCGGCAGGCTTGGAGACGACGGTGCAGCCGACCGCGAGAGCCGGGGCGATCTTGCGGGCGATCATGGCAGCCGGGAAGTTCCAGGGCGTGATCGTGCCGACGACGCCCACCGGCTGCTTGATGACGACCATGCGCTTGTCGTTGGATGGCGCGGGGATGGTCTCGCCGTAGATGCGCTTGGCCTCCTCCGCATACCATTCGACATAGGAGGCGGCGTAGAGGATCTCGCCCCTGGCTTCCGGCAGCGGCTTGCCCATTTCGGCGGTCAGGATCGCCGCCAGCTCGTCGGCGTTGGCGATCATGAGATCGAACCATTTGCGTAAGATTGCTGCCCGCTCCTTGGCCGGGCGGGCGGCCCAGGCAACCTGGGCGACATAGGCGGCATCGATCGCAGCCGCCGTCTCTGCAGCCCCCATATCCGGCAGCGAGGCGAGCACTTCGCCGGTGGCGGGATTGATGACATCGAACGTCTTCGTCGCCTCGCCCGCCGTCCACGCGCCGTCGATATAGCCGGCGGCGCGCAGGAGGCGCGAGGAGAAGGGAACATGCTTGGTCATTGCCGTTGTAAAGGACATGCTATGCACTCCGACAGGTTTTACCCGGCAGGCCGCACGGGGGAATAAGGGGAAATACGGGGATATGACGGCTATCGAGAGGCGCTGGCCTCCAGCAGCGATGCTTCGAGAATATCGAGCGCTTCGCTGAACACGCCGTCCTGAATGGTGATCGGCGACAGGAAACGGATCACGTTGCCGTAGACGCCGCAGGTCAGAAGGATCAGGCCCCTGTCGAGCGCGATCAGCCGAACCTTGTTGGCGAAGTCCGCACTCGGCAGCTTCGTCGCCGCATCGTTGAATTCCACGGCATTCATGAAGCCGGGGCCGCGGATATCGGCGATTTCAGGCACCTTGTCGCGCAGCGATTCCAGCCGCTGTTTCAGGCGGGAACCAAGCTGGTTGGCGCGGTCGCACAGACCCTCCTCGGCGATGACGTCGAGCACGGCATGGGCTGCGGCTATCCCGAGGGGATTGCCGCCATAGGTGCCGCCGAGGCCGCCGGGAGCGGGGGCGTCCATGATCTCGGCGCGGCCGGTGACGGCGGCGAGCGGGAAGCCGCCGGCAAGGCTCTTCGCCATGGTGACAAGATCGGCCGCCACTTCATGGTGATCCATCGCAAACATCTTGCCGGTGCGCGCAAAGCCGGTCTGCACCTCATCCGCGATCAGGAGAATGCCATGCTGGTCGCAGATCTCGCGCAGCGCCTTCATGAAAGCCGCAGGCGCGGGATAGAATCCGCCTTCGCCCTGCACGGGTTCGAGAATGATGGCAGCGACGCGCTGCGGATCGACATCGGCGGCAAAGAGCTTCTTCAGCGTTGCCAGCGATTGCTCGACGCTGATGCCGTGCAGCGGCACCGGGAAAGGCGCATGGAAGACATCGCCGGGCATGGGGCCGAAGCCGATCTTGTAGGGTGCCACCTTGCCGGTCAGCGCCATGCCCATGAAGGTGCGACCGTGGAAGCCGCCGCCGAAGGCGATGATGGCGGAGCGTCCAGTGGCGGCGCGGGCGATCTTGACGGCATTTTCGACCGCTTCGGCACCCGTGGTCACGAAGATCGTCTTCTTGGCGAAATCGCCAGGGACGATGGCATTCAGCCGTTCGGCAAGGCGCACATAGCTCTCATAGGGCACCACCTGATGGCAGGTATGAGTGAAGCGATCGAGCTGCTCCTTGACGGCGGCAATCACGCGCGGATGGCGGTGACCGGTGTTCACCACGGCGATGCCGGAGGCAAAATCGATATAGCGATGCCCCTCCTTGTCCCAGATCTCGGCGTTTTCGGCGCGATCGGCGTAGATCTGCGTCGTCATGCCGACGCCGCGGGAAATGGCGGCGTTCTTCCGCTCGGTCAAGGTCATTGCAGTCGCTCCCAGAAAGCAGTTTCGAATTATCTTGCAGAAGTTCTGTAACTTATTTACAAAACTCCTACATTTTTCCTGTAAGATTTCAAGCGGGATTTTGTGCGGGTGACAAGAATGGGCGGAATGGATCACGCAAAGGCCTGATCCGTGCTAAACGGGTCAAAAGACTAAAGATCAGGAATTTGGCAAATGAACATCGAGCCGGAGCGCTACCCAGTGCGCTACAAGGTAGCGGAGGCGGCCCGTCTGGCGGGCGTATCGGCGTCTACACTGCGCCTATGGGAAAGCCAGGGACTGGTCGTGCCTGGTCGCTCCGAGACCGGACACCGGCAGTATAGCGCTGAGGATGTGGCGCGGCTGAAACGCATTTCCTGGTTCCGAGCCGAACGCGGCCTCAATCCCGCAGCGATTCGCGAGGCGCTCGAAATGGAAGAGGGAAACGCTGCCGGTCTGGAGAATGGCGAGCAATCGGCATCTTCGGATATCGGCCGCAGGCTTCGGTCGCTGCGTCATGCCGTCGGCAAGACACTGGAGCAGGTTGCGGCCGACATGGGCATGACGTCCTCGACGCTCTCAACCCTCGAAAGGACGTCGCAGGGCGTCAGCTTCAAGACCCTGCACGATCTCGCGGATTATTACGGCACGACGGTTTCGCGCCTGTCGGGCGAGGAGCGCGAGGACGTTCCCGCGCTCATCCGATCCGGCGAATGGCGTGCCTGGCCGGCGACGACGCCGGGGGTCACGGTGCAATTGCTGGCCGAAGGCAGGACGATGATGGATTGCCATCGCTTCGTCCTTGCGCCCGGTGCTGCAAGCGAAGGCGCTTATCGCCATGAGGGAGAAGAGTTCATTCATGTCCTGGCCGGGCGCCTTGAGCTGGTGCTGGACAGCGACCAGTTCTTCGATCTCGTGCCTGGCGATTCGCTTTATTTCGAGAGCCGCCGCTACCATTCCTGGCGCAACCGCCACGATGGCGAGACCATATTGCTCTGGATCAACACGCCGCCGACATTTTGAGCAGTGCCCGCACGGTTATCCGGTATCGTTATTGCCCCGTCTGTTCTATAGAACGGACGAAAAGCGAATTCAGAAAGACAGAGCCGGGAGAATTTTCATGGCTGCCACCATCCGTTATCACGAAGGCGATATTTCCGCCGAAGATGCCGCCCGCTACGCCGGCGCCATAGCCATCGATACCGAAACCCTCGGCCTCATTCCGCGCCGCGACCGGCTTTGCGTCGTGCAGCTTTCGCCGGGTGACGGCACGGCCGATGTCATCCGCATCGCCGCCGGCCAGAAGCAGGCGCCCAATCTCGTCGCCATGCTTGCCGATCCGGCGCGCCAGAAGATCTTTCACTATGGCCGCTTCGACATCGCCGTTCTGTTCCACACCTTCGGCGTTACCGCTACTCCGGTCTTCTGTACCAAGATCGCCTCGCGCCTCTGCCGTACCTACACCGACCGCCACGGCCTGAAGGACAATCTCAAGGAGATGCTGGACGTGGATATTTCCAAGGCGCAGCAGTCGTCCGATTGGGCGGCGCAAACGCTGTCGCCGGCGCAGCTCGAATATGCCGCGTCCGACGTGCTCTATCTCCATGCGCTGCGTGAAAAGCTGACCGAGCGCCTCCTGCGCGATGGCCGCATGGATTATGCGGATGATTGCTTCGCCTTTCTGCCCACGCGCGCCAAGCTCGATCTTCTCGGCTGGGAAGAGGCAGATATTTTCGCGCACAGCTGATTGCTTCGCTAATCGTGCAAATTCAGGGCCGGTGCCGCGGAAGCGGCATCGGCTTTTTTGTTTAGCGATCTGTTAAGGACTAGACTGTTATTTTGCGGATGATTTCCAGTTCTATGCGTTCGCGCCTCGCCACTTCGGCCATCCGGCGCTAGAGCAATTCCAGGAAAATTGCGCAGCGGTTTTCCGTCAGGAATTGCATGAAAGCAAGGAGATAGAGCGATTCAGAGCCTGAATCGCTCTGGGAAATCCACAGGCCGCATGAGCGGACCTTGATAGAACCTGCCTCCCGCTTCCATCGTCGCCTTGCCAGACAAAGGAGGTGGCATGAAAGGGGCCCCCTCCACCGATAGAACGGATCACTGAAATGCAGGTGATGATCGAGGGACAGTC
>NZ_JAUQTZ010000086.1:0-26430 GCF_059803845.1 Rhizobium sp. UFLA01-1127
TCACCAATGTCTACCTCGAAAAGACACTCCCCATCCGTCTGGCCGACGGAAGGCGCGTGACCGCAGTCGCCTATGTCGTCGATCGCAATCACCGGCAATATGCCGGCTCGCTGGATGCGGTCGAGGCGGCCCATGTGGTGGAGGGAGCCAGCGGGCGCTCCGGTCCGAACGATGCGTATCTCTTCAATACGCTGACGCATCTGCGCGATATGGGCATCCGCGATCACTGGCTCGAGCAGGTCGCCGGCGAGGTGAAGCGGATGCGAAAGGCATCATGAGCCTGTCGCCCAGCACGGAGGGTTTGCTCAAACCGCGGCGGTGACGGGCTTTGCCTTGCTGATTTCGGCCAGACGCCGGGCTGCGGTCGCCGGAAGCGGCAGATGCGGGTTTTCGGCGACGGTCTCGACGAGCAGTTCGTCGCTCGCCTTTTCCGTTTCCTCGATCAGCCGCGCGAAGAAGGCATCGGGATCCATGCCGGCCTCGATCGGCGGCAGGATGCGCACCTTGATATGGCCGGGATATTTGCGGAACGTGCGGCGCGGCCAGAAGAGGCCGGGATGCATGGCAACGGCGACGACGGGAATTCCGAGGTCGCGATACATGCGGGCGATGCCGTATTTATAGACCGGCTCTGCGCCCGGCGGGCGGCGGGTGCCTTCCGGATAGATGATGAGCTGGCGGCCCGTGGCAAGTTCTTCCCGGGTGCGCTTCAGAACGTCGAACATGACCTTGCCGCGCGCGCTGCGGTCCACCGGGATCATGCGCTGCTTGCCGGCATACCAGCCGAACAACGGAATCCACATCAGCTCGCGCTTCAGGATATAGACCGGATCGTCGAGATACGGCAGCAGCGCAAACGTATCCCAGAAGGATTGATGCTTGGGCGCGAAGATGAAGCTGCCTTTGGGGATATTCTCCAGGCCTTCGATCTCGAAGGTGGTGCCGACGATCTTCTCCATCAGCCAAGTGCTGGATTTCGCCCATGCCTTCGGGATCGCATAGGCGGCCTTGCGCGGCATCAGGAAATAGACCGGCGTCAACACGATCATGCGAATGATCAGATTGGCATAGAAGACTGTGTTGAACAGGATCGAACGCAGGATAATCATCGAGGCTTTTCCAATGCACCGGCTTGCGCCAGCATACAAGGGTTTGCCTACACGATTACGGCGTCAATAAAAAGTCGGTGCGTGCGTGGTTTTCGCGTCTTGAGGCGCGTTGTCCCTCCGAGATGCGCTCTTTGCGCTTGAAGCCTTCGATGTCATGCAAAACCGCCGCGCGGTTTGACGCTGCGAGCCTCAGTCGTCGTCCTCGACCGGCTGCCGCGAGCGCAGGCCTATTGGACGCCCGAGGCCGGTCAGGTTACGGGCGCCGGCGAGGAGGACCTTCCCGTATTCGGAGATCATCGTGCGCAATGCATTCGGATCCGTGAACCAGTTCTTGCTCTTCAGGTCGGAATTGACGACCGGGTAGGGAATGAAATCGGTCGAGGGATCGACATATTTCAGTTCCGCGAGGCTGCGTGGCATGTGGTAGTTGTTCGTCACCACGAGAACGCTCTTATAGCCCCTGGCGTGGATCCATTTTGCCGCTTCGCGGGCATTTCCGATCGTATCGAGCGCGTCGTAACCGATGTCGACACAGCAACTGAACAGGCTGGCGGAACTCTGTGTCAACTTGCGGATCTGCGTCGGCGTGGTGGTCGGATGCGCGCCCGATATCAGCAGGCGGTTGCCGGCGCCCGTGCGCAGCAGCTCCACCGCCTGGTCGATCCGCTGATAGCCGCCCGTCAGCACGACGATGGCGTCGGCCTTCGGATCCGCCGGCGGCCTCAGCGTGGTGATCGAATCGGCAAAATGCAGGAAGCCGCCGAAGACGATGGCGACGAGGAAGATGAAGGCGAAGCCGCCCCAGCGCAGAAGACGCCGGAACAGGCTGCGCCGCACGGGCCTGTCGCTGCGGGAGTGCTCCCGCAACGGCTGCGAACTCACGGTCTTGCGAGTCGTCAGGTCCATACTCATGATTCGCTACTATACGCCAATTGCGGCAAGGAACGGGTTGCCGGACGGTAAAAAAACATCGCTACGGCGTCAATTCTGTACACTTTCCGTCCTTCCGGGGTCGGAACGGATCAAATCGATCTCGTAGATCGTGCGCATGACGGTGAAGCGAGCCGTCAGCGTCGTCAGCATTGCGATGACGATCATGGTGGCGAGAATGCCGACATAGCCAAGAGCGCCGACCGAGAAGGTTCCGAAAAGCGCGGTCGCCTGGTCAGTCTGCGGCGTGGCGATCGTATGGCTTTGCAGGATGCCGGCTATCGCGAAGAACAGGGCGGCAAGTGCGCTGCCGGCTGCCGATCCTTTGAGGCTGATCTTCAGGAAATGCTTCTGAAATTCATTGGCAACGAAGGTGCCTTCGGCCCCGACGAAATGCAGCACCTCGACGATATGGCGATTGCCCGACAGCGCGCCGCGCGTGGCGAAGACCACGGTCAGGACCATGGCGGTAAAGACCAGCAAAAGGACGCCGGTGCCGATGAGAACCGTGGTATGCGCCATCGACACGAGCCGGTCGACCCAGGTGCGATGGTCGTCCAGGCTCGCCTGCGGGATCTGCGCCTTGAGCAGGCTGCGCATCGCCTCGAAGTCAGGCGGATGGGTTTCGTCGATGGTGATGATGACGAGACGCGGGACGGGCAGTTCCTTGATGTCGAGGCCGGCGCCGAGCCAAGGCTCGAGCAGGCGCGCGGTCGCCGCCTCGTCGACGATCTGGCCGGACTTGGTGCCGACGAAGCCCATTGCGATATCGCGTGCGCTGACGAGCGCCTTTTCCATGTCGAGATTGTCGTCCGGCTTGATCTGGATGGTGATCTCGCGGGAAATCTGGCTTTCCCAGCTCGCCGCCGTCGAGCGCACCATGCTGACCGCGCCGAGCGTCAGGCAGGCGAGAAAGGCCATGATGGCGATGACGACGATCAGCGCATTGCCCTGAATGTTGGAGGAGGGCACGATCGGTCCCGTAGGGCGCACGCGCATCTCCGGACGCTTTCGCTCCGCCGGTGCCGCGGGCGGTTGCCGTGGCTGCGCGGTCCTGACGTTCGGGGTGTTCCTGCGGGGAGTGGGCTCAGTCATAGATATCGAGATGCCCCCCCGATAGAATCATGCGCCTGGCCTCGATCTGGTCCATCAGGGCAAGATCGTGCGTGGCAATGACGACGGCGGTGCCGAGACGGTTAAGCTCCAGAAACAAATTGAGCAGCCGGCGCGCCATCGGCGGGTCGACATTGCCGGTGGGTTCGTCGGCAAGCAGGATTTCCGGGCGGTCGATGAGCGCGCGGGCGATAGCGGCGCGCTGCTTCTCGCCGCCCGAGAGCACCGGCGGCAGCACATTGATGCGCTCGCCCAGGCCGACCCATTTCAGCAGTTCCAAGACGTCGGTGCGATAGGAGCTTTCATCCTTGCCGCGCACGCGCAAGGGCAGGGCGACGTTTTCGTAGGTGGTGAGATGCTCGAGCAGCCGGAAGTCCTGAAAGACGATGCCGACGCGGCGGCGCAGCAGCGGCAGTTCGTTGCGGGGTATCGAAGAGATTTCCCGATCGAACATGCGGATCAGCCCGCGCGTCGGCTGCAGCGACATGAAGAGCAGCCGCAGCAGCGTCGTCTTGCCGGCGCCGGAGGGGCCGGTCAGGAACTGGAACGATTTTCGCGGAATGTCGAAGCTCAGGTCGCGGAGGATCTCCGGACCCATGCCGTAGCGCAAACCGACGTTCTCAAAATGAATCAACGGGCAGTCCAGTCTTCCGCAGTGTTCAATCGGGCGACTTGTTAACCAACGGCGTTAACAGCCGGTAAATTTTTCTGGAAAGGCGCCCAATTCATGGCGTTCTTTGCGAAGCATTAATCATTAAAATTTACGACTGGGCAGGATTCGTTTCAATGCCCAGATTGGCAATGGGCGTCGAAACCATGTGGATCACCGCAAACGGGAGGCCATCATGGGCGCTTTTCGCCACCGGCAACAGCAGGCGAGGCTGGTTTACGACCTCATTCCGCCCGAACGCGGATCGGGATCTGGCCGGGCGCACCGCTTCCTGCCGGAGCCCGATATCGTCGATGCGGAATTCGTGACCGTCTCGACCGGGCGCGGGAGAACCGCATCCGGCGTCAACATGCGTTATGGCGGACGCCGATCAAAGCCGCAGCCCGCGACGCGCGGAGCCGTCTTTTCGCGCATTCTGTTTGTCCTGCGTGTCGCCGAGGAGGTCCTGCAGCAGGCATCGCGGCGCAGTTTCGTGGCGCTCATCGTTTCCCTTGCAATATTGATCTTCGGACTTTCCGGCGGCTTTTCCGGACTCTCCGGCGTACCCGCCGAGGCGACGGCCGATCCGCTGCAGTTCTCGCATGTGACGCTGACGCCACGGGACGAGAACGGTTTGCGCCTATTGAAATTGAATGGCGTCATCGAGAATGTCAGCGGCGCGACGCTTTCGGTTCCGCTGGTGCGTGCCGATCTCTTCGCCGGAAATCAGCTTATCAGGAGCATCGTCGTCGATACTCCGGTCGATCGTCTCGGACCGCATGAAAGCCGCGGATTCTCGACGCGATTGCAGCATCCCGGCGGAAAAACGCCGGATGTCCGGCTTTCCTTCATGCCTTAGCCTGATGCCGAAAGGTGTGTGCGGTTTTCAGCGACAATCATGTTCCGTCTATTCGATTCCGGAGCGGATGCGGATTTCAGGTCGAATCGAACTAGAATCATCCATCTCTGGGGTGTGTCCGGGCGGCTGATTGTGCTACGGGCTACTGCATAATTCCTTAAATCGGTTCGGATCTAAGGATAAAATTATGCAGCAGCCATGGAGCATGCCAATCAATGCCTGTCGTACGCGGGAAGAACATCGAGCCGCTTTTCACCGCCGAGCAGATTGCCGAGCGCAATCACGCCATGGCAAAGGAAATCGCCAAGGGGCCGACGAAAGATCTCCTCGTCATCGCGATCCTCAAGGGTTCGTTCATCTTTGCGGCCGACCTGTTGCGTGCGCTGCATGAGACGGGGCTTGCGCCCGAAGTCGAATTCATCACCCTTTCGAGCTACGGTGCCGGCACGACGTCTCAGGGTGTGCGTATCGTCAAGGACATCGACAGCGACGTTCGCGATCGCGACGTGCTTTTGATCGACGACATCCTGGAATCGGGCCGTACCCTGCGTTTTGCCAAGGAATTGCTCTATGAGCGCGGCGCCCGCAACGTCACGCTGGCCGTGCTGCTCGACAAGAGCGTAAAGCGCCAGGAAGAGCTGGAGGCCGATTATGTCGGCTTCGAATGCCCCGATTATTTCGTCGTCGGCTACGGCATGGATGTCGCCTACGCCTTCCGTGAACTGCCCTTCGTCGGCGTCGTCACGGGCGACGCCGAGGTCTGATTCTGGGTTAATACGGGCGGCGTGTCCGCCTGTCCCATTCTGCTTCAGAAATCACGACTCGTTAACCACGGAGCCGATCGCCCTCCCGTCGTTTACCTATCGCAAACGGAATTCTGGTGATTTCGGTCGCGGAACATGACGGACCAGGAGCACAGGCCATGGCAAAAATTCTGATCACGGAAGACGAAGATTCGCTTCGCACCTTCGTCGCTCGCGCGTTGCGGCTGGACGGTCACGAGACCGAAGAGGCAGCCGATGGCGCCGAAGGCTTGGAGAAGCTGAAGCAGGGCGGCTACGACCTGCTGCTGTCGGATATCCGCATGCCTGTCATGGACGGCATCGAGCTTGCCCATCAGGCGCATTCGACCTGCCCCGGCATGAAGATCCTGCTGATGACCGGCTATGCGGAGCAACGCGAACGCGCCGACGACCTCATGGAAAAAATCGTCGATGTCGTCGCCAAGCCCTTCGCGCTGCCCGACATCCGCAAGGCCGTCGCACGGGCGCTGGCTGCCTGATTCGTTCCGTTCGTCCTATTGCGCCAGATCCAGCAGGCGTTCCAGGTAGCGTCGCTCTTCGCTGAGTGATGGATTGTTGCTCAGTCGCTCGCGAATGGCATCCAGAATTTCACGGGCGCGCTCTGCGCCGATAATATTCGGCACCATGTCTTTATCGGGACTGTCCAGGGGACCGCTGTCCCGCATCCGGCCGAGCGGATCGCGGCCGTTCTGATTGCCCTGGCCCATCTGGCCTTGCATCTGCCCCTGACCCTGGCCTTGCCCCTGCTGCTGCATCTGGGCCATGAGCTGGTTCATCATCTCGCGGGTGCCCTTGCGCAGGGCGTCCAGGGCACGGCCCTGGCCTTGCACGGCGCCTTCGCCATTGCCTTCGGCGAGCTGGCCCGAGGCGCCTTTCATCTCCTGTTGCGCCTTGCCGTAATTCTGGTTCGGCTTCATGCCCAGCGAGCCGAGATTTTTCTGCAGCTCGCCGAGCTGCTTGCCGAGATCGTCCTGCTGCTGGCGCAGCTGCTTCAGCGCATCCCGCAGCTGATCGGCCGTCATATTGTCGGTGGGATCGTTGCCCTTCTGGCCCTGCTGTTTCTGGTCTTGCTGGTTCTGGCCTTGCTGCTGATCCTGCCGGCCCTGATTCCGCTGGCCCATATCCGGGCGCATCTGATCGTTCAGGCCGGGCATGGGCTGGTCGGTCAGGCCATCGCCGTCCTCGTTGGGATCGCCACGCTGCATGCGATCGCGCATAGCCTGGTCGAACTTGAAAGTCTGATCCATAAGCTTCTGCTGATCGCGCATGATGCGGCCGAGCTTGTCCATCTGCTCGCGCATCTTGTCGTTTGCTTCGCCCTGCTGTTGCTGCTGTCCGCGCTGCGGCCTGCCGGCCTGCAGGCTGTTCATCAGCTGCTGGAGCTCGGAGAGCATCTGCTGCGCGGCCTGGCGATTGCCGGAACGGGCAAGGTTCTCGATCTGATCCATCATGCGCTGCAGGTCCTGCTGGCGCAGGATATTGGCTGAGCGCTGATTGGGCTGGGCCGGCATGTTGCGCATGCGCTCGGCCAGCTCCTTCATATAGGCGTTCATCGCCTTGCGCAGCTCGTCGGTCAGCTTCTTGATCTCGGCATCGGAGGCATTGCGCTGCAGCGCGTCGGAAAGCTTCTGCTGGGCGTCCCGCAGGGCTTTTTCCGCCTCGGTCAGCTGCGCGTCTTCCATGCCGAGCGCGATCTGCCAGAGATAATCGGCGGTATCCTTGAGCGACGCTTCGCTGCTTGCGAGCTGCATGCGCGTCAATGCCGATTTGATCGCAAGATAATTGCCGAGATCGGGAATGGTTTCTTCCGGGCGGATGGTGAGCGACCTGTTGAGCTCGATCGCTTCCGGCATCTTGCGGGTATCGAGCGCAAAGACCTGCCGCTCCTCCGCCACGGCGGCGGCGAGCGGCTGGCTGAAATTGCGCGACGGCAGCACCATCTCGTAGGGCGCGCTGCGGCCGGTCTGGCCCGCGCCGTCCCTGGCAACCAGGGCGATGCGGACGCGCTTGCCGGCAAGCGGATCCTGCGTCAGATCGTGGCTTGCCAGACCCTTGCCGTTGCGACGGTCGCGGCGTGGAATCTCCAGCTTGTATTCCGGCAAGCCGTAAAGCGGGGTGGCGGCCGCGTCGGATTCGACCGGCATGATCTCGGCATGGGCTTCCTCGACGCCGTAGTCGTCCTTGACCTTGAAGCCGAGTTCCAGCGCGCCGCTGGAGGTTGCGTGCGGAATGCCGTCGAAGGTGATCTCCGGCGGCTTGTCGACGACGACATTGAAAGACCAGGACTTGCCGTTGACGGTCAGTTCGCCGCCTTTTTCGAGCTTGAGGAGGTGGGTGCGGGCAACCATTCCGTCAGCGGCCTGGATATTGCCTCCGCCTGTCGCGGCGGGCGGCACGGCAGGAGGAATTGCAGGCGTTGCGCCGGCCGGGCCTTGCTTGTCGGCATCGGCGGCCTGCTCGGGAACATCGACACCCTTGCCGGCGCCCATTGCCCGAAACATCACTTTCTCGTCGGCAGACGCGCCCGAGACACGCACCGTAAGCTCGGAGAATTGCGGGACGTTCAGGCTGTTGCCGGCATTGTCGACATTGCCGGTCAGATAGATCGGCGCTTGGCCCGTATAATAGGGCGGAGTGACCCAGGCATCGACGCGGATGTCCGGATTGTTCGAGGCGGACGCCGGTGCGGTGAAGACATCGCTCAGCGAGCCGCCGCTATTGGACATGGAAAAGCTGAAAGCCGTCACCAGCAGCAATGCGGGAATGGCGCGCAATGCGAAGCGGTCGTAACGGGTAATATCCGGCCTTGGCAGGCCGGCATCCAATGCTGCGATGCGCTCGGCCATGCGGGTCTGGTGCTCGCGCCAGAGCGCGCGGGCAAAGGGGGTGTCGAGCGCCGGCTCGTCCTCCTGCACCGTGACAGGCTGGTGTGCGAGGCCGTTGCGCTCTTCCAGCAGCCGATCAGCCTCCGCGGTGTCCGGCCAGCGTAGCCGGCGCAGCGGATGGAGGGAGACGGCAAAGCCAATCGCGAAGACGGCAAGCATCAGGAAGCGGGGAGCATCCGGCGCGATGCGGAAAATGCCGAACCAGGCGGCAGACAGGAACAGAGCCAGAATGGATGCCGGCAGCAGCAGCCGCGGCAGAAGCTGTTCGCTGACCAGCACCATCTGCGCAAAGAAACGCTTGACCGCAACCATGCGCGCCAGCGCCGGACGGGTGGCGAAAGCGCCCTTCTTGGGGTTGCTGGGGCTGCTCATCGGTCCGGTCTTCTCCCGATCTGACGTTGATGGCCAGAGCATGATGCCGAAAAGTGTGAGGGGATTTCGGACGACATCATGCCCTACTTCTTTGATTCAAGGGCGGATTCAGATTGTAGATCGATTCGATCTACAATCATCCGGCTCTAGCGGCGCCCTTTGGCGATGGCGCGGCGTCCCACACGCCCACGCACGCGGCGCCCGGCGAGACGCCATTCGATCAAAGATAACATTCTTTGTGGCGAAGACGAGGGCAACGGATGCGAAAGGCTGTTTTTTCATCGGACTTCGCCGAAACGTGATCTGGGCAGGCGGGACGAATATCCTCCCTGTTCTGCCCAGATTCGCCGGATGAAGCCGATTATCCCTCAAGCCAGGCCGGGATCGAATCCAGTCCGATCAGCTCCTCATAGGTTCCGCGCGGGCGGATTACATGGAAATCGCCACCCTTGACCAGCACTTCCGGAACCAGAAGCCGGCTGTTGTAGGTACCGGCCTGCACGGCGCCATAGGCACCGGCCGAACCGACAGCAAGGAGATCGCCGGGCTTCGGCAGCGCCATCTCGCGGTCGAGCGCCAGGTAATCGCCCGTTTCACAGACCGGGCCAACGACATCGGCCTTGATGAGCGGTGTGCCGGCATCGCTAAGCGCAACCGGCCGAATCTCGTGATAGGCCTCATAGAGCGTCGGGCGGATCAGGTCATTCATGGCGCCGTCGACGATGACGAAGTTCTTGTTGCCGCCGTCTTTCACATAGACGACTTCCGTCACCAGGATGCCGGCATTGCCGACGATCAGGCGGCCAGGCTCGGTGACGATCCTGCAGCTGAGGCCGCGCAGCTGGTTCTTGACGATCTCGGCATAGGCGTCCGGCAGCGGAGGCGGGTTGTTGTCGTCGCGATAGGGGATGCCGAGGCCGCCGCCGATATCGACATGATGGATATCGTGGCCGTCGCTTCGCAGGGTTTCCACGAGATCGCGCAGCAGCTTGAAGGCGTCATCGAAGGGCTGCAGTTCGGTGATCTGGCTGCCGATATGCATGTCGATGCCGGTGACGCTGATCCCCGGTAGGGTGGCGGCACGGCCATAGACTGCGCGTGCGCGCTCCCAGGAAATGCCGAATTTGTTTTCCTTCTTGCCGGTCGAGATCTTCGCGTGCGTGCGGGCATCGACATCCGGATTGATGCGGAAGGAAACGGGAGCCACCTTGCCGGCCCGGACCGCGCGCTGGTTCAGCACTTCGAGTTCCGGTTCGGATTCGACGTTGAAGCAGTAGATGCCCGCTTCGAGTGCCGCGTCCATTTCCTGCGCGGTCTTGCCGACGCCGGAAAACATGATGCGGCTTGCCGGAATGCCTGCGGCCAGCGCACGGCGCAGCTCGCCGACGGAGACGACATCGACGCCGGCGCCGAGCCGGCCGAGCGTCTTCAGCACCGCCTGGTTGGAATTGGCCTTCATGGCGTAGCACACCATGGCATCGACATCGCCGAAGGCTTCCGCGAAGACGCGATAGTGGCGCTCCAGCGTTGCCGTCGAATAGACGTAGAAGGGGGTGCCGACCGCCTTGGCGATCTCTGGAACCGGAACACCCTCAGCGTAGAGGATGCCGTCGCGATACTCAAAATGGTTCACTGTCGCTGCCTAATCAGAGAAGCGGATCGAGGAAGAACTTCTTGTCCTGGGTGCCGGGTTCCTTGGCCGGCTTGTTGACATCGCCGCCCTTGGTCGCGTGAGCACTCGGTGGATCGAGCTCGCCTTTGCGGCCGCATCCGACGACGGCAAGGCCGATGACCGAAAGCACCACGGTCAGGCGGATGATATGCGGCATGTTGATCTGCATCGAAATCCTCTTGGGCGGCAAACGCGGAAGCAGTCCTTCATAGCGAAGTTTCCGGACCTTGTGCACCCTGATTGTTGATCGTGATTTTCGCCGATTTCCTCAGTTGCGGGCGCGCCAGAAGGCGATCTGCTTGCGCACTTCGGAAGGTGCCGTGCCGCCGAAGCTCTTGCGGCTGGCGACCGACGCCTCGACCGTCAGGACATCGAAGATCTTGTCGGTGATATCAGGATGGATCGCCTGCAGGTCTGCAAGCGAAAGCTCCGCCAGCCCGCAGGATTTGCTTTCGGCAAGCGCCACGGCGCGGCCCGTCACGTGGTGGGCATCGCGGAAGGGCAGGCCTGCCTCGCGCACCAGCCAGTCGGCAAGGTCGGTCGCGGTCGAATAGCCGGAGCCGGCGGCAGCCTTCATGCGGGCGGTATTGATCGTCATGTCGCGCATCATGCCGGTCATGGCGGCAATGGCGAGTTCCAGGCTTTCGGCGGCGTCGAAGACCTGTTCCTTGTCTTCCTGCATGTCCTTGGAATAGGCAAGCGGCAGGCCCTTCATGATGGTGAGCAGCGCCACCAGCGAGCCGTTGATGCGGCCGGTCTTGGCGCGCACGAGCTCGGCGGCATCCGGGTTCTTCTTCTGCGGCATGATGGAGGAGCCGGTGGAGAAGGCGTCGGAGAGGCGCACGAAACCGAACTGCGGCGTCGACCAGATGACGATCTCTTCCGCAAGCCGCGACAGATGCATGCCGGCGATCGCGGCGATCGACAGGAATTCGAGGGCGAAATCGCGGTCGGAGACCGTGTCGATCGAATTGCGGGTGGGCTCGCGGAAACCGAGCGCCTTGGCCGTCATGTGGCGGTCGATCGGGAAGCCGGTGCCGGCAAGGGCCGCGGCGCCGATCGGCGATTCGTCCATATGCTCGATGGCATGGCGCACGCGCGAGCGGTCACGGCCGAACATCTCGACATAGGCCATGCAATGGTGGCCGAAGGTAACGGGCTGCGCCGTCTGCAGATGGGTGAAGCCGGGCATGACGGTTTCGGCATGCTCTTCGGCGCGGTCGAGGAAGGCTGCGATCAGCTCCGTCAACGCCTGCTCGCATTTCTGCAGCTCTTCCTTCACCCACAGGCGGAAATCGAGCGCCACCTGATCGTTGCGCGAGCGGGCGGTGTGCAGGCGGCCGGCGGCCGGGCCGATCAGGGTCGCAAGCCGCGCCTCGACGTTCATGTGGATGTCTTCGAGACGGCGGGAGAATTCGAAATTGCCGCTTTCGATCTCTGACAGGATCGTGTTCAACCCGTGAACGATCTTGTCTTTATCGTCGGTTGAAATGATGCCTTGATTGGCGAGCATGCTCGCATGCGCGATTGAGCCGCGGATGTCCTGAGCAAACAGCTTCTTGTCGAAACCGATCGAGGCATTTATCTCCTCCATGATCGCCGCGGGGCCGGAAGCGAAACGCCCGCCCCACATCTGGTTGGAGGATTTGGTGTCCGTGCCGTCAGTCATGAGATGCCCACCTGGAGAATGAAATGACAGCAAAGAAGCCGTTCGGTCTGCCGTCCATGAAACTCGTTGTACTTGCCGCCGTCGCCGGGATTATTGCCGGTGCGGCAGCGGTATACGTGAAGGAGGCAGGGTATGGCAATGGCGTTGGTAAAACGGCTGCGGCCGATCAATGCGGGACGGCCAAGGATCGCGCCGCAGTTCTGACGCCTTTCACCAAGGGCCAAGTCGCCGCCATGAGCGTGCCGCCGGCGCCGATCTCACTCAAGGATATTTCCTTCAAGGGCGCGGAGGGCCAGCCGCTGTCGATCGGCAGTTTCTCGGGCAAGACCGTGCTGCTCAACGTCTGGGCGACTTGGTGCGTGCCGTGCCGCGAGGAAATGCCGGCGTTGAATGCCCTTGAGAAGAGTGTCGGCAGCGACAAGTTCGAAGTTGTCGCCATCAACATCGACACGGGCGACGAAGAGAAGCCGAAAGCCTTCCGCACCGAATATGCGATCGACAAGCTCGGCTATTATCACGACAATACAATGGGCGTGTTCAACGCGCTGAAGAAGCAGGGCTTGGCCTTCGGCCTGCCGGTGACGCTGCTCATCGATAACAAGGGCTGCCTGCTCTCGGCCATGAACGGGCCGGCGGCCTGGGACAGCGAGGACGCGAAGGCGTTGGTGAAGGCCGCGGCGGGGATTTGATTTTCCTCCTTCTCCCCTCGGGGAGAAGGTGCCTGGTAGGGCGGATGAGAGGGAGTGTGCCATAGCAAACGCGTGACTCGGTAAGCAGCACCGTTTCGCCGGTAATGCCCCCTTACTCCGCGCTGCCGCGCGCCCCTTTTCCCGATGGGGTGAGGGTGTTTTACCGTGTCGGAACTGGCGTTTCGCCGCGGTAGTCATAGAAGCCGCGGCCCGATTTGCGGCCGAGCCAGCCGGCTTCGACATATTTTACCAGGAGCGGGCAGGGACGGTATTTGGAGTCGGCAAGCCCGTCATGCAGCACCTGCATGATCGAAAGGCAGGTATCGAGGCCGATGAAGTCGGCAAGCTGCAGCGGACCCATCGGATGGTTGGCGCCGAGCCGCATGGCGGTATCGATGGCGTCGACCGTGCCGACGCCTTCGTAGAGCGTGTAGATCGCCTCGTTGATCATCGGCAGCAGAATGCGATTGACGATGAAGGCGGGGAAATCCTCGGCGACGGTGATCGTCTTCTCAAGCGATGCAACGTAGGTCTTGGCGGTGGAGAAGGTCGATTCGTCGGTGGCGATGCCGCGCACCAGTTCCACGAGCTTCATGACCGGAACCGGGTTCATGAAGTGGATGCCCATGAAGCGTTCAGGACGGTCGGTAGCGGAGGCAAGGCGGGTGATCGACAGCGACGAGGTGTTGGTGGCGAGCAATGCCTCGGGCTTCAGCACCGGACATACCTGCGCATAAATCTTGCGCTTGACGCTTTCGTCTTCCGTTGCCGCCTCGATGGCAAGATCGACCTGAGCGAGATCGTTGAGATCGGCGGAGCCGGAGATGCGGGAGAGGGCCGCCTTGCGCTCCTCGTCGCTCGTCTTGCCGGAGGCGACCTGACGGGCGAGATTGCCGTTGATGGTGGCAAGTCCGCTTTCGATACGATCCTGCGAGAGATCGTAGATATGGACCTTATAGCCGGCCATCGCGGATACATGCGCGATGCCGCAGCCCATCTGGCCCGCGCCGATAATACCGATCGTCTTCAGCGAACTCATTGCCAACTCCCCGGCGCGCTCCTGGCGATGCGCTATGCTTTTTAACCCAAATTTGCCGGGCCATTTCTAGCCCGGCAAAGATTGATAGACCTATAAGAGACGATTTTCCAGTCTCTCGCAACTGCGAGAAAGGCGGCGGGCGCGATCAAAGCGCCTTTTGCAATTCCGGCAGGGCGTCGAAGAGGTCCGCAACGAGGCCATAGTCGGCGATCTGGAAGATCGGCGCTTCCTCATCCTTGTTGATGGCGACGATGACCTTGCTGTCCTTCATGCCGGCCAGATGCTGGATGGCGCCGGAAATGCCGCAGGCGATGTAGAGCTGCGGTGCCACCACCTTGCCGGTCTGCCCGACCTGCCAGTCGTTCGGCGCGTAGCCGGCATCGACGGCCGCGCGGGAGGCGCCGACGGCGGCGCCCAGCTTGTCGGCAACCGGAAGGATCACTTCCCTGAACTTCTCGGCAGAACCCAGCGCACGGCCGCCCGAGATGATGATCTTGGCGGAGGTCAGCTCCGGACGATCCGAGGTCGACAAGGCATCGCCAACGAAGGTGGAAAGGCCGGGATCGGCTGCTGCCGACACCGTCTCGATCGCAGCCGAGCCGCCTTCGGCAGCGGAAGCAAACGAAGCGGTGCGCACGGTGATGACCTTCTTGGCGTCGGTCGACTGTACCGTCTGGATGGCATTGCCGGCATAGATCGGCCGCTTGAAGGTATCGGCGGAAACGACTTCGATGATCTCGGAGACCTGGGCGACATCGAGCAGGGCGGCAACGCGCGGCAGCACGTTCTTGCCGACCGAGGTCGCAGCCCCGATGATGGTGTCGTAGGAACCGGAAAGCGAAACGATCAGTGCCGCCAGCGGTTCTGCGAGATTGTTGGCAAGACTTGCATCCTCGGCAACCAGCACCTTGGAAACGCCGGCAAGCTTGGCCGCCTCACCCGCCGCAGCCTGGGCACCGGCACCGGCAACGAGCACATGAACGTCGCTTCCCTGGTCCTTGGCGATCTTGGTTGCTGCCGTCAGCGCCTTGGCGGTCTGGTCGGAGAGGTGGGCATTGTCGTGATCAGCCAGAAGAAGAATGGCCATATGTCTTACTCCTCGTTCGGACTGGTTACAGCACGCCGGCTTCGGTCTTGAGCTTTTCGACGAGCTCGGCAACCGATCCGACCTTGACGCCCGCCTTGCGGCCGCCGGGCTCCTCGGTCTTCAGCACCTTCAGCCGCGGCTCGGTCGAGACGCCGAAATCGGCCGGGCTCTTCTTGTCGAGCGGCTTCTTCTTGGCCTTCATGATGTTCGGCAGCGACGCATAGCGCGGCTCGTTCAAGCGCAGGTCTGACGTGACGACGGCCGGAAGCTTGACTTCGATGGTCTGCAGGCCGCCATCGACTTCGCGGGTCACCTTGGCGCTGCCCTCGCCGATCTCGATCTTCGAGGCGAAGGTGGCCTGGGCCGTGCCCAACAGGGCCGCCAGCATCTGGCCAGTCTGGTTCGAGTCGTCGTCGATGGCCTGCTTGCCGACGATGATGAGACCCGGTTGCTCGGCCTCCGCCACGCCCTTCAGGATCTTGGCGACGGCCAGCGGCTCGACTTGATCGTCGGTCTCGACGAGGATGGCGCGGTCGGCGCCCATGGCGAGTGCGGTCCTCAGCGTCTCTTCAGCCTTGGCCGGCCCGATCGAAACGACTACCACTTCTTCCGCCTTGCCGGCTTCCTTGAGGCGCAGCGCCTCTTCGACCGATATCTCGTCGAACGGGTTCATCGACATCTTCACATTCGCAAGCTCAACGCCAGAACCATCCGGCTTCACGCGGATCTTTACGTTGTAGTCAACGACCCGCTTAACGGGAACCAGTATCTTCATGGAATCCTTCCTTCAACATGACCGCCCGAGAACATGCGCTGCTTAGCGCCATTCCATTTGTCGAATGGCGACATGGATACGCGTTTTTTTCCCAATTACAACGCTTCCAGGCCGCAGAGAGACGAATTGCCTGAAAGGCATAAATAACGTTTACGTCAACGTCAATACATATGCGCGACCGATTGACGGATGCCGCTACCGATTCTTGCCGGGAACCCAGAGCACGTCGGCGCGGCCACGGTCATTGGCATGGCGTGCGGCGACGAAGAGGAAATCGGAGAGCCGGTTGACGTATTTTAGCGCCTCCGGGCTCACGCGTTCGCCTTGCTCACGCGACAGCGCCACCATCAGGCGCTCGGCGCGCCTGGCAATGGTGCGGGCAAGGTGTAGATGGGCGGAGGCCGGGCTCCCTGCCGGCAGAACGAAGGATTTCAAAGGCCCGAGATCGGCGTTGAGCAGGTCGATATCGTGCTCCAGGCGTTCGACCTGATGGTCGACGATGCGCAATGGTTCATAGGGCAGAGGCTCATCGGCTTCCGGCGTCGAAAGATCGGCGCCAAGATCGAAAAGATCGTTTTGAATGCGCATCAGCATGGCATCGAGATTCGGCATGTCGGCCATTTGCAGCCGGGCGACGCCGATGACGGAATTGGTTTCGTCTATCGTGCCGTAGCTTTCGACGCGCAGGTCGTGCTTCAGCCGCCTCGGGCCGGCGGCAAGGCCTGTCGTGCCGTCGTCGCCGGTCCTGGTATAGATCTTATTGAGCTTGACCATCGTATTCCTGTGGTTAGAGCCTTTCGCTTTTCTTAGGGTCGCGAAACGCTCTAACCCTTTGTTCAACGCAATTCCGGACGGAAAACCGCTGCGCACTTTTCCTGGAATTGCTTTCGAGCATGATGCCGAAAAGTGTTAGCGGTTTTCGGGCGACATCAAATCATCCGGCCCTAGGCCGGGCGGCCGCCGCCCGTCAGCCAGAGCGTCAGCATGATCAGAATGACCGCGACCGCCTGCAGCAGGACGCGCAGCTGCATCAGCCGGTTCGAAAGGTTCGGATTATCGCCTTTCATCATGTTCAGCAGGCCGCGAACGAGAACGATCGCGACAAGTCCCATGACAATGATGGCGGCGGTATAGGTAAAAGTAGACATGGCTCCTCCATCCTTGTCTTTCAGAGCGGCTCGGTCCTTCGTCGAAGCTCCGAGCCATTCCATTTCATGATCTCTATGCAATTCCGCGCGAAAACCGTTCTGCGCTTTTCCTGGAATTGCTTCAGTCCAGCCGGCGCATCAGACGATAGAAAAGGTTAGCCGGCAATAGCCTTTTCAGGAGGACACCCTGCTTGGCGGGCGTCGTTACCAGATAATGTGGGCGCGGATTTCTGACATTCAAAGCCGATTTTAGCACATCATAGACCGCTTCTGGGCCTAATTTGTGCTTACTGATCGGGCCTGATCCGTCCAGCCGCCTGAGCTGCCTGCGATATTCCACAGCATGTGCCGAGCCTTCGAGGTCGATGTGCTCGTTGATCTTGGCGAGCGCGTTGACGGTAAACTTGGTCGCGATCGGGCCGGGCTCGATGAGGCTCACATGGATGCCGCTATCCTGCAACTCCATTCTGAGCGTAATCGTCAACCCTTCCAGCGCGAATTTCGAGGCCGTGTAGGCGCCGCGGAAACGATAGGGAACCAGTCCGAGAATGGACGAGCAATTGACGATGCGGCCATGGCCCTGCTTGCGCATCAGCGGCAGGATTTGGCGCGTCAGCTCGTGCCAGCCGAAGAAATTCGTCTCGAACTGCTCGCGCAGCACATCGGTCGCAAGATCCTCGACGGCGCCCGGCTGCCCATAGGCGCCATTGTTGAAGAGGGCATCGATGCGGTCGCCCGTGCGTTCGCGTACCGTCGCCACGGCAGCGGAGATGGTATCGGGCCTTGTGTAGTCGAGAAGCAGCGCTTCGATGCCGTCGGCTTCGAGCGGGGCGAGATCTTCCTGCTTGCGCACGGTCGCGAAGACGTGCCATCCGTCATCGCGCAACGCCCGGGCACAATAGGCGCCGATTCCCGAGGAGCAACCAGTGATGAGGATCGTGCGTTGTTCCGTCATGGGAAGATGATTCCTGTACAAACCGGAACCCGTTTCCCATATTCAGGGACCCGATACAATCGGCAAGCGGCGGCATAAGCCGCATGAATGCCGACGCCGAGCGGAGATGGAATGCCGACAGTACTGCGGACGATTTACAAGGTGATCTACGACGCAGTGTTCCATTTCGTCGAGGATGACGGGTTTGCCATGGCAAGCCATGTCGCGCTGTCGACGCTGCTTGCGGTTTTCCCCTTCCTGATCTTCGGTACGGCGCTGGCAAGCTTTCTCGGTGCCAGTCAATTTTCGTCAACGGCCGTGCACCTGATTTTCGACACCTGGCCGGAGACGATCGCCAAGCCGCTCGCCGACCAGGTCGTACAGGTGCTGACCATCCCGCGCGGCGGTCTTTTGACGGTGTCCGTGCTTGCGGCCGCCTATTTCGCTTCGAACGGCGTCGAGGCGCTGCGGATATCGCTGAACCGCGCCTATCGCGTGCTCGAAACCCGGCCCTGGTATTTCAACCGCCTCGCCAGTCTTGGTTATGTGCTCATTGCCGTGCTGATCTTTGCCATCCTCAGCATCCTGCTCGTCGCCGTGCCGCTCGCGCTCAATTACACCCGGCAATGGCTGCCCAAGCTCGCCGACATTCTCGACATCGTCTTCAGCTGGCGGATCTACGGCACGATCTTCCTGCTTTTGGCCGGCCTGATGATCCTGCATCTTTGGCTCGCGGCCGGGCGCAGGCGGGTGCTCGACGTCATCCCCGGCGTGTTGCTGACATTGGTGTTCTGGTCGATCGGCGCTCTGCTCTTTGCCTATTATCTCTCGACCTTCGCCAATTACACCGCCACCTATGCCGGTCTGGCATCGGTGATGATCGTGCTGATTTTTCTCTATATGCTCGCGGTGATCTTCATCATGGGGGCGGAAATCAATGCGGCGCTGATGAAATTTCGGGTGCGGCGGCTGCTTTTCGGCAAGGCGGCAAGCCGTGCCGCTGCCGAAGTGCCAGCGGAAAAGCAATCTTCCGAAACAAGGAGCGAATCAGAGGCCGATGCGGCGGCGAAGCTCCGCCGGTGAGAGGCCCCGTCTGCGCCATTCCGCAATGCCCGTATCACCCATGCTCTTGGAAAGCTTCCTGCCATCGCTGCCGAGGAGGAGGCGATGGTGGTGATAGAGCGGCTGCGGCAGGCCGAGCAGCGTCTGCAGCAGGCGATGGATCGACGTGGCGTGGAAGAGGTCCAATCCGCGCACGACATGGGTGATGCCCTGCACGGCATCGTCGACGACAACAGAGAGATGGTAGCTGGAGGGAGCATCGGAGCGCGACAGTACGACATCGCCCCAGGCGGCCGGATCGGCAAGGATGGTGCCCGTCTCGCCATCGCCGCTTTCCTGCCAGTGCAATGGTTCGTCTACCGCTGCAAGCGCCTTTCGCATGTCGAGACGCCACGCATGTTTCATGCCCGACGCCAGCAGGCGCTGCCGCTCGGCATCGCCGCGCTCGCGATCGTCGGAGGGATAAAGCGGCGTGCCGTCCGGATCGCGCGGCCATGACGTGCCATCCGCCTCGAAGGAGTTGACGCGAGCCTTGACCTCGCCGCGGGTCAGAAAGGCGGGATAGACGAGGCCGCGGTCTATAAGCGTCTGCAGCGCCGCCTGATAGGCCGGAAAATGTTCGGACTGCCGCCGCACCGGCTCCTGCCAGCGAAGACCGAGCCAGGAAAGATCGGTATAGATACCCTCTTCGAAATTGGGTGTGCAGCGCGCCTGATCAATGTCTTCGATGCGCAGAAGGAAATCGCCGCCGCTTTTCTGAGCCATGTCGTGATTGAGGATCGCCGACAGCGCGTGGCCAAGATGCAGGGCGCCGTTCGGGCTCGGGGCGAAGCGGAATTTCGGCTTTTGACGGGGAATCTCGATCATGCTTTCTTCTGCCACGAATTGAAACCGAGGACTACGAGGCGCCATGCAGATCATTCGCGACGAGCGCGATATCGAACAGGGGCTGGCTGCGCTGCTGGAGATCGATCCGCGCCTGCGGCCCGTTGCCGCAGAGGCGGGCAGCTTGCCGCTGCGCCTGCGCGAACCGGGCTTCGAAGGGCTTGCCCACATCATCGTTTCGCAGGTGGTCTCTCGCGCCAGCGCCGATGCGATATGGGGGAAGATGATCGCGGGCATGGGGCAGGTGACCGCGCAAGGCTATGCCGGTCTCGAGCCGGAGGCATGGCGGACCTTCGGCCTGTCGCGAATCAAGCACGAGACGCTTTACCGCGTGGCTGAAGCCGTTGTCGGCGGCAGCCTCGATCTCCATGCGCTCAGCGCGGAATCACCTGACAAAGCGCTTGCCGAGCTGACATCGATCAAGGGAATCGGCCCCTGGACGGCCGAGGTCTACCTGATGTTCTGCGGCGGTCACGCTGATGTGTTTCCGGCCGGCGACGTGGCGCTGCAGGCGGCCGTCGGCATGGCTTTCGGCCATGACGCCAGGCCCTTGGCCAAGGCCGTCGCTCGGGAAGCCGCGGCTTGGGCGCCCTGGCGCTCGGTCGCGGCCCGGCTCTTCTGGGCCTATTATGCCGTGAAAACACGCCGGGATGCGCTGCCTATAGTTTAATCGGCCGCCTCCTCGAAATCGCCTTTATGCGCTGAATTTATTGGACTTCACAATCCTGTAACAACCGGCCTAATATACAAGATGCAGATGCCGAATCGATCAGGAGGGTTCCTTGACGATTGCAGTCTCCCCGCAGTCCCTGCCGGCGCTCGTGCTGAACGCCGACTACAGACCGCTGAGTTACTATCCCTTGTCGCTCTGGTCCTGGCAGGACGCGATCAAGGCGGTTTTTCTTGACCGTGTGAACATCATCGCAGAATACGATCAGTGCGTGTCCTCACCGAGCTTCTCGATGCGGCTGCCGAGCGTCGTATGCCTGAAGACATATGTGCAGCCGTCCCGCAATCCCGCCTTCACCCGCTTCAACGTCTTCCTGCGCGACAGGTTCGAATGCCAGTATTGCGGCTCGCACGACGACCTGACCTTCGACCATGTCATCCCGCGCGCCCATGGCGGCGAGACGACCTGGGAGAACGTGGTCGCCGCCTGTTCGCCGTGCAATCTACGCAAGGGCAGCAAACTGCCGAGACAGGCCGGCATGTTTCCGGCGCAGAAGCCATACCAGCCGACCGTGCAGGACCTGCACAATAACGGCCGCCTGTTCCCGCCGAACTATCTGCACGACAGCTGGCTCGACTATCTCTACTGGGATTCGGAACTGCAGCCGTAAGGGCTTTTCGGTTGGTGTGAATATCGCTGCGGCGGCTTTATGTGAGGAGAGTGCGACACCCCCCTCTGTCGTTGTCGCGACATCTCCCCCACAAGGGGGGAGATCGGTAACTCGCGGTACCTTCCCGACCTGAATCGACTATCTGCTGTCGTTGTGCTTACTTGCTTCGTAGCGAGGTGCGGCATACTCCCACCAATCTCCCTCCCTTGTGGGGGAGATGTCACGAAGTGACAGAGGGGGGGTATCAGAGCTGCGGCATAGGAGAGGTTACGGCAGCGCTCCCGAAAATCAACCCGCCTTCTTCGCCCCCACAAACGCTATAGCCGCCAGGATCACGCTGGCGATCACGTTCCATCCGGCCATCGACAGGCCGAGGATGCGAAGTGCCGCTTCCGTGCAGGAAGGGCCTTTGATGGTGTTCAGCTGGCCGAGCAGGTCGCCGGCATTCTGCGTGACGCTGCTGGCCGAGGTGGAACAGGTGGTCGGGCCTTCCCAGAAGTGCCATTCGACGCCGGCGTGATAGACGCCGATGCCGCCGCCGACAACCATCATGAGGCCAGCGATGATGAGGAGCCCGCGGGTGATCCAGGAGGGCAGACCGGCGACTGCCGTGAGCACAGCGATGATGGCGACCGGGATGCCGTAGTAATAGGGCTGGCGCTGCTCCAGGCAGAGCGCGCAGGGAATATAGCCGCCGATATACTGGAAGCCGAGTGCCGAGCCGATGACGACGATCATGCCGATCGTCAGCAGGAGGCCATAGCCGAGGCCGGCGCGGGAGGAAGGCGAAATCGTGGACATGCGTTGGAGGCTCCTTGGTCAGCTCGCCAGGGCAAAATGGAAGACGGCGTAGAGGGCAATGAGAACGGCGGCTACTGCCATGGTGATCTGGCCCAGGCGCTTCTCGATGAAATGGCGGATGGATTCGCCATAGCGGCGCAGCAGGAAGGCCAGGAGGAAGAAGCGGGCACCGCGGGCGACGATGGCCGAGACGATGAACAGGCCGAGATTGATATGGGCGACACCGGAGAGGATCGTCACCACCTTGATCGGCGGCAGATGCGCGAGACCCGATGTGACCAGCAGCAGGAGCACCCATTCATAGGTGATGCCGGCGCTCATCTGGTTGAAGGCGTCGAGCTTGCCATAGAATTCGAGGATCGGCTTGGCGATGGTCTCGAAGGCGTAATAGCCGAGCATCCAGCCGGCAATGCCGCCAAGCACGGAGGCGACCGTCGCCGTCAGCGCGTAGCGCCAGGCGCGCTCGGGCTTGGCAAGCGACATCGGCAGGAACAGGACATCCGCTGGAACGAGAAAGATGGAGCTCTCGACGAAGGCGATTACCGCCAACCAGATTTCCGCCGATTTGCGGCCGGCAAGCGACATGGTCCAGTCGTAAAGTCTACGAAGCATGAAGGCCCCTTTTTGCTGCGTTGCAAACCTTTAGGGGGCAGGATTATGGCTGTAAATGGTCGGGGACTGACGGAAATGGCGGAAAGGCAAAATTTTTCGTGATGGTGGGGATGTTGGACCCAGCCGATCGGCCGGCAAGATCGGTGTCAAGTATCCGAGGGTCTTCGTTGATCGCGTGGAGAGCGAGTCCAATGCAGGCGTTGGGTCAGGCAGCCAGAGCCTCTCGAAAGTCATCGCGCTTGGACCAGCGAACAGATTCAATCGCGTAAGCCCCCAAAGCATCGAGCGCGCCGCCTGAGAGTGGCCGCTGATCATTGACGAATGTATACAGTTTTGCACCTTCGGGACGGGCTTTCCGAGTGTCAGACCATGCGAATATTGCTGCTTCGATTCTATCGCGCGTCGGATTTGCGATGGTTTTTAGCAGTCTTTCCGGCGCGTTTCTGGATTTTGGAACGACCGCTTCAAACACATGGTCAAAGCCTGTTTGGCCAGAAAACTTCGCTCGCGGAGTGTAGCGAATGTCATTCTGATCAAGCCACCCGTAAACGTCTTCCACAAAGAGATTGTGGACCTGAGACTGAGCCAACATAAACATATCGCTGACAGCCAAGACCGCCTGCAACAACGAGTGCTTCTTAGAGGCGAAATCGGCCTCGGTCGTTGTTACCTCCAAAGAGCGACCGACGCGTTGAACGCCGAAGCCGTTTAATGTTGTAGTAAGAAGGGCCTTGCGCTTCGGGCTGTTATCAATGTCACAACCGGAGTCGGTAAGATCGTTGATTGTGTAGCTATCATCTGTGAGCACGATCTGATCACCCTTTCGGCGTGCGTAGAGTTGGATCATATCGTTGTGGTGGTCAACAAAAGGGGTGGTGATTTCGTGCCACCCTTGGGTGAGTTCACGAACTTGGGTCTTATCAGAAAGCCAGTTGCGATAACTTTCGACTAGTTCCGGTATGGACTTCGTCATGCGAGCAAATCCGATGTAATCTGAGGTGGCGATATGACATTAAAATAAGTCAAAAAATCTTGACATACAGCTTTAAGATTGGCGAGGTCGGAAAAAACGCCATCAGGTAATGAATAGGCCCACTTGTCCCCGTAGCCCTCTCGATAGAGATGAAGGTGAGGACAATCGATCTCCTCACCGTTGGGATTTCTATGAGGTGAGCCATTCAAGTCGAGGCGTGCCAAGATTACGTTTCCTCTGGCGCGTCCGTTGAAGGTGCACTTATAAAGTGCAATGCTTCTTCGGTTGACGTCAACATTAAAGTTCTCTTTTTCATCCGCACTTAGAAGTGGTATCGACAACCGCTCGCCTTTTGCAGGGAAGCGATACGTTGCCCCAACCTCCGCATGCTTTTCCATCCCCATCAACGCATCTGCCTCGGACTGAGATAAATGTTCAGCCATGTCTTAGCCTTCGTGGTCATACTTGTTCCCACTAATGGTTGTATCAACAATGTATGAATTGAACGTCAACCAAGCTTAGTGGTAAGTTTGGATATGGCTGAGGAAAGGCTCGAGTAGCTAAGATTCAGTGTTCACGCAACATCGTCAATGATGAGGAGGTTTTTGGTGCCCCATGCCGGAGTCGAACCAGCACTTCTTTCGAAACTCGATTTTGAGTCGAGCGCGTCTACCAATTCCGCCAATGGGGCAACGGGGTACTGACGAGGCGGCTGTCTAGCATGTGATCGGCGGGGCGCGCAAGCCGGGTTGGCAGATATTGCGAGTGTTTCCGCAGGGTTGCGGTTTGGCCCATGGCGCGGGTGGACGCCACGGGTTTTTTGCCGTTTGAGGCTCAGTGCGCCATGGCCGGGCCTTTGGTGGTGGAGCCGGATTTTTGCAGGGTGATCGCGAGGATCGCGGCAAGCAGGCAGAAGGCGCCGGCGACGAAGAAGGCGGGGAGATACGTGTTCAGCTCCGTGCGGGTGAGGCCGGCGCCATAGGCGGCGGTGGCGGCGCCCAGCTGGTGGCCGGCGAAGACCCAGCCGAAGACGAGTCCGGCCTTTTCTCGGCCGAAGCGGTCGGCGGCGATCTTGACGGTCGGCGGCACGGTGGCGATCCAGTCGAGGCCATAGAAGACCGCGAAGATCGACAGGCCGTAGAAGGTGAAGTTGCTGAAGGGCAGGTAGACCAGCGACAAGCCGCGCAGACCGTAATACCAGAAGAGCAGCCAGCGATTGTCGAAACGGTCGGAAAGCCAGCCGGAGCCGATCGTGCCGAAGAAATCGAAGATGCCCATGACGGCAAGCACGCTGGCGGCGGCCACAGGTACGATGCCGAAATCGCCGCAGAGGGTGACGAAATGCGTCTGGATCAGGCCGTTGGTCGACAGGCCGCAGATGAAGAAGGTGGCAAACAGGACCCAGAAGGTCGAGGTCGCGGATGCTTCGCGCAGGGTTGCGATCGGCGAGGCGAGCGCGGCTTTCAGGTTCTTGGTGGCAGCCGGCGGCGGCGTGATGTGAATCTCGCCGACCAGCGGCAGATTGACGTCCGAGGGGCGGTCCCGCATCAGGAGCAGCACGACGAGGGCGGCAACGACGATCATGCAGCAGACGAAGAGAACCGTGGTGCGCCAGCCGTAGCGCGTCGTCAGCTCCGCCATCAGCGGCAGAAAGACGAGCTGTCCCGTGGCCGAGCTCGCCGAGAGCATGCCGATCACCAGACCGCGATGCTTGGTGAACCAGCGCGTCGAGACGGTCGCCGCCAGCACCATGGCTGTGAGGCCGGTGCCGAAGCCGATGATGATGCCCCAGCAGAGCAGCAGCTGCCAGACCTGCGTCATGAAGAGCGAGCCGATGAAGCCGACGCCGATGGTCGCCAATGCGAAGACGATGACCTTGCGCACGCCGAAATGGTTCATGAAGGCGGCGGCGAAGGGACCCATGAGGCCGAACAGCAACAGGCGGACGGCAAGTGCCGAGGAAATGGAGGAGGTGCTCCAGCCGAATTCGTCCTCCAGCGGTTTGATGAGCACGCCGGGCGCGCCCATGGCGCCGGCCGTGACCAGCATGGTGAGGAAGGTGGCGGCGACGACGACCCATCCGTAATGGATGTTGCGCCGGGCGAGCGTCGAAGCGAGAGCGGTGGAAACCATGAGGTGCGTTCCAATCAGTTTGGGTATCTTGGCGTCAGGATCGGGGCTTGCGGAAGCGCTTGATCGCGGACGCTTGGGGGTAGCGTATCCGCTTCTAGCACCCTGCCGTTCTCCCGGCTTGAACGTTTGTGTAAAGGCATTTACATGATTGCTATCATATTTGTTGCATATTGATGATGGTCATCATATAAATTGTCAATACAGATTTATTGATGTTCTGATGGAGTTTTTTGATGAGAGTGAGCCGGGAGAAATTCGCCGAGAATCGCGAGAAGATCCTTGCTGTCGCGGGCGAGCTTTTCCGCGAGAAGGGTTTCGACGGCATCGGCGTCGCCGAGATCATGAAGGCGGCGGGGCTCACGCATGGCGGCTTCTACGGCCATTTCGATTCGAAGGACGAGCTTGCCTGCGAGGCGAGCAAGGCGCTGGTGGCCCGTTCGCTCGAGCGCTGGAAAGAGGTCGCGTCAAGCTCGCCGGATCAGCCGCTGGAAGCGCTGCTCGCCCATTATCTCTCACATCGCAATGTCGTCGAGCATGCGACCGGCTGCGTTTTCGCTGCGCTGACGCAGGAGGTCAGTCGCCATGGCCCCGAGATGCAGTCCACCTTCACCGGGGGGCTGATGGGGCTGGTAGAAGTACTTGAAGAGATTGTGCCCGGCGAAACGCCGGAGGAGCGCCGGCGCAAGGCCTTTGCCAGCCTTTCGGCCATGGTCGGTGCCGTCATCCTGGCACGCGCGATGGACAATTCCGAACTGTCGCAGGAGTTTCTGTCAGCGACCCGGCAGGAGCTGTCGCCGCCCGCCGAAAACAGTTGATCTAGTTGTGAGCTTTCGGGAGGTTGTCCATTCGGAGCGGATTTGGGAGACTGGAGTTACCACACCTCAGTTTTCC
>NZ_JAUQTZ010000087.1:0-26092 GCF_059803845.1 Rhizobium sp. UFLA01-1127
CTTCACGATCGGCAACTGGCTCGGCGGGCGGCTTGCCGACTGGTCGCTCGACGGTGCGACCAAGATCTTCCTTGCTCTGCTCTCAGCCATCATGTTCGTGCTGCCATTGGCAATGGCGACCCACGCGGGAGCCGCCATCGGTTTGCTTCTTTGGGGTGGGGCAGCATTTGCCATCGTCCCGCCAGTGCAGATGCGCGTCATGGAGGCGGCAGCGGAAGCGCCAGGCCTCGCCTCTTCCATCAATGTCGGGGCTTTCAATCTGGGCAATGCCTTGGGTGCGGCAACCGGTGCTGCCGTCATCAGCCTTGGTTTCAGCTATGCGGCAGTCTCGATCGCTGGAGGACTACTGGCCGCTGCCGGCTTGGTGCTGGTGTTGATCGGCACGCGCAAGCGGTCGTCACTGCCGGCAAATTGCAACGCTTGAAGCATCGAAGTCCTCGAACTAAGTCCGATCAAGCCGTCTGCAGGTTGCTGTTATCGCCTGCAGGCGGCTCTTCGCCACCCAGAAAAGCAAGCTTCACGGCCACTTAATTTCGAGCGTGATCATATAGTTGCTGTAGTTGGGGGGAGCCGGCGGCGTGTTGTGGTTGGTGGCTGAAAAGATCGAATAGTCGGTTATGCGCGGAGGCGTGGATGGCAGCTTCACATCCGGACGCCAGGACGCCTTGATCGTTATATTGTCCGTGGCGCGATAGGAAAGATCGAGCTCGCGGCTCCTGCTTGCACCATCCCGGGAATGCTTGCCCGCCAGGGACCACTTGTCCCAAGACGCTTCCACGCTCTCGGTTGTCTGGGTGCCTTTGCGCTCATAGGTGCCGCTCAGCGAGGAATTTTTATCCTTAGTCGACACCTTATAGAGCTGATCCTGAACCTTGCCGTTGAAATCGGTTGTTATCGTGGCGCTGCCTTCGGTATTACCATCCGACGAGCGCGCCTTAACGTCGAATATGATGGTCTTGTTGCCGACATAGACACCGACGTTCGGATTGAGCCCGTTCGTCTTGAAGCCGATGTCGCTCTTCGCCTTCGAATCGAGGACGATGGGCCGCTCGGGCGACTGGAAATACCTTCCAAGCAAATCCTGCTGGGGTCTGGTCGGCGCAATGGGCTTGCCCATCGGGTCGAAGGCCCCCATGACCGTGCAGCGCTGGCCGCTCACCCAGCTGTTGACGGCAAAGATCAGATGTCCGTCATCGCCAATGGCGGCGACGCCCTGATGCAGGCTGTTCCTCAAATTATAGCGACCGCAGCAGGACAGTGAGTTGTCGCTCGCGGCCTCGAAGGAGCGTCCAGAAAAAAGCACGCCGGACGGCAATCCCGATGCGGCACTGCTCCCCAGGATAGGACAGCTGGAGAGCGGCATCAGCCTGTAGCTGTGCAAATCCGTTTGCGGCATCTGGCCCGCTGGCCGGGTGAGCGGTGCTAATCCCATATCTGATCTACCGTTTCTTGATCCGCTGATGAAGGATGAACATGGAATCTCACTGATCGCCTTGCCGGTGAGAAATGGAGGGCGATGCGATTTGTGCGTGTCCAGTCGGGGGAGTTAGGTCGGCAAGCCTGTTTGTCCAGTCGGCAGGTTTTGTTTCTGACCGGGTTTGCCGCATTTGCCGAATTGGCAAGCGTCACCAATTTGTATGATGATTCAAGGCTCTTCTTATTGCCATCACTGGTTGCTTTCGGATAGACCTCTTCGTCTCACTTGTATTCAGATTCTTCGGAGCTTCAAAATGCGCCTTGAACCGCAGCAGCGAATTTATGTCTGCTTTTTCCTCTTTGCGGTGTCGATGGGCGCGTTGCTGTCGCGCCTTCCCGACCTTCAGGACGCCTTGCAGATCGACAAATCAGAGCTCGGCCTGACGCTGATCGGCGCCGCTATCGGCGCGCTGATATCGCTTACCTTCGTGTCACCGATCGTCGCACGCCTTGGCGCGCGCAGGACGGCATTCATCACCGTGCTTGGAACCTCCGCATCCCTGGCGCTGGTGCCCTGGATGGGAGCGGCTCTTCTGGTCTTTGCCGTCCTGTTTTGCGAGGGCCTGCTTGCCGGAGCGCTCGAAATCAATCTCAACGTCGAGATCGACCGTATCGAGGCGCAGCTCGGCCGAGGTGTGATGAACCGCGCTCATGGCTTCTGGAGCCTCGGCTTCTTCGTCACCGCGCTCGCATCTTCGGCCATCCGGCAGGCCGGCATTTCGATGCAGCTGCACCTTGCCCTGACATTCACCTTCGTCCTTGCTGTAGGTTCGTTGGCGATCGCCGGCATGCGCAATGCGCCGGCACGCCCGACCCAGGATCACCCGGAGGCAGGCCATGTCGCGTTACCGACATTGGGCCTGCTGCCTCTTTGCGTGATCGGTATCGCCGCCTTCCTGGTCGAGGGCGCCGGCATCGATTGGTCGGCGATCTATATGCGCGACGTCTTTCACGTCGAACCCTTCATCGGCGGTCTCGGACTGACGCTGTTTACCTTCTTCATGGCACTGGCGAGACTGTTTGCCGACGGATTCGTCGATCGCTTCGGCTCTCGGTCCGTTGCGCTCTTCCTCCTGCTCCTTTCGGCTGCAGGCCTTTGCGCCGTCTGGCTTGCGCCGCATTCCAATGTGGCACTCCTCGGCTTCGCCTTCATGGGCGCCGGCTGCAGCGCAGTCTATCCGCTCGCCGTTTCGGCCACCGCCCAGCGCACCGACCGTCCAGCCCATGTCAATGTTGCAGCGCTCGGACAAATGTCTTTCGTCGTCTTCTTCCTGGCTCCGCCATTGCTGGGTTTCGTTGCCGAACATGCCGGTATCCGCGCGGCATATCTCGTCTGCATCCCGGTCATCCTCGCCGCCTTGATGGGCATCGGGTCGCTTTCAGCACGTCGCGCTGCGTTTGCGTGAGGATTTTCGGTGCCCGCCCCTATTGCCCACTGCATGGTTCCCTGAATCGGGATCGATCTAAGGATAAAATTATGCAGCGGCTTTAAACGGCTGCAGCGCACGCGCCATATCGGAAATCGGGTGGCCGCCGCGCCGGCCCGGGCGGTAGAATCCCGGTTCTCGCAGCATCCTGGCACATCGAACGCCCTGGAGCGCCCGCCCAAACCGAGGATAGGACATGAACACATCTGCTTTTGCTCCGGCTTCCATGAGAGGTTCCGTCGCAACCCGGGTCGACACTTATGATTGGAAGGCCCTTGCAGGAGAGCTCGACGGTTTCGGCTGCGCCGTTATCCCGCGGCTTCTCTCACCCGAGGAGTGCGATGAGATCTCGAGGCTTTACCCTGAGGAATGTCACTTTCGAAGCCATGTCGTCATGGCGCGTCACGGTTTCGGCAAAGGTGAATACCGTTATTTCAGCTATCCGCTGCCGGAGCTTCTGGGGGGATTGCGCACCGCGCTTTATCCTCGGCTGGCCGGCATCGCAAACGGCTGGAACGAACGGATGGGCATTGAGGAGCGCTATCCCGACGAGCACGCCGCCTTCCTCATGCAATGCCATGATGCCGGCCAGAAACGCCCGACGCCGCTGCTGCTGCAATATAAGCCGGGCGACTTCAATTGCCTGCACCAAGACCTATACGGCGAGCTTGCCTTTCCCATCCAGGTCGCAATTCTGCTTTCCGAGCCTGGCCGCGACTTTACCGGAGGCGAGTTCGTTTTGACCGAGCAGCGGCCGCGCATGCAAAGCCGCGTGGAAGTCGTGCCGCTTCGGCAAGGCGATGCCGTCGCCTTCGCGGTTCATAATCGCCCCGTCCGGGGAGCGAAGGGAAGCTATCGCGTCAATCTCCGTCATGGCGTCAGCCGGGTCCGCTCCGGGATGCGTCACACCGTCGGCATCATCTTTCACGATGCCCGATGACGGGGGGAATCCGGCAGCAAATTTTTGGCCCGCCCACCCTGCCTCACTCTCTCCAACGATGCCGGGTCTGGACTATTTAGCATTCGTATCGCCGATGCTTTGATAGAAATAGATCCGCTTATATTCTATACGGAGTACTTGTTCCTTAATTTAAGTCAATATGCTACAAACGTCGCCGGGAACTCTATAAATAAAGTCCGGCGCAATGCCAGAACAACAAAAATGAAATCGACCGCATTAATCTTTATGCAGCTCGCATCTTGCTTACGAGGAGATCCATCGGGTGCGACGGATTGGGACGCGGTATTGGCACTTGCGAACAATACTTTGCTGACGCCGGCAATTTGGTCGGCCATATCGGCAAACGGCCTGCAAGACCTTCTGCCGGAAGACGTGTTTTCGTTCCTGAATTTCATCCACCGCTGCAATGCGGTCAGAAATGCACGGCTGCGTGCGCAACTGGAGGAGCTGGTTGCCGCGTTGAACGTTGCAGGGATCGTACCGACGCTGAACAAGGGCACGGCACTCCTCGCACCTGCAAGCGCGGATCGCCCCGCGGATCGCATCATGCGCGACATCGACGTCACCGTTACCGATCATGAAAAGGAAACGGCGCAAAAGTGCCTGCTTCAGCTGGGATATGTTCCGATCGAAGCTCTCGGCTGGGGCAGATCCAAGGATGTCGGGGCTGTCGATCTGCATTATCCACCCGGCAGATATCCCCAATATTGGCCCTCGGAGGCGAGCCTTTCGAAACATTCCGAGGAAATCCGTATCGGGTCAGGAAGGGCGCGCATCCTTTCGCCGACACTTCAGGCCCAGCACTGGATTGTGCACGACATGCTGAAGGACGGGCATCTTTGGGCTCTTCATATCGACCTGCGAAACCTTTTTGAACTTTACCGGCTAGCACGAGAATCCGACCGGATCGATTGGCATGAATTGGATATGCTGCTTTCGGATCCCTTGGGCCGAGCAATGCTGGACGCACAACTATTGGCGCTGCGCTCGATTTTCGGAACCGAAATCGTACGAGACAGGCCAATTCCAGCATGGGTGAAGTGGCATCACAGTCTGCGATCCAGGGAATATCACCCCTTGCTGGGAAGTGCCGTCCGGGCAATTGGCCGCGCCGCTTGGGGCATCCGCATCGTGCAGATCCGCTGGCGATTTCGAGGGCCATGGAACGAACTGCCCGGACGTCTTATGCGCAAGGGGCAGAAACTCCTCAGAACCCGCGCCTCGAAGAGCGTTAAAGATCCCGTATGATCTCGACGGCTTCTCCGAGCTGGCCGACCTCCATTTCATATGCCTGGGAGATGTTGACGGCCTTGCTCAGCGCGGCGAACGCCCGATCGGTCAGCTTGTGAGCGGGCGCGGCGGCTTCGGCGAGCAATCTTTGGAAGGCCAGAAGAGGCGACATTCCAGACAATGATTGCCGACGCGCAGCATTCTGACGGAGGAAGATCATTGTCGTCGAGCTCGCCGGTGCAATATGGCCGCCATCGATATCGCCGGGAATAAATCTGACCTCTTTTCCGTCGGAACGAGCGTAGATGGGGCATGACGCGACTTCAGGATGGAAAGCCTGCAAAAGCGGCCAGCTTCCGCTCTTGACGGCAGCTGGAAACGGAATGCCTCGAAGCCCGCCCATCTCGTCAACGATGACGACGTCATCGCCGAACAGCGAACATCCATTTTCGGCCGCCAGGGCAAGTGCGAGCGTCGTCTTGCCTGCTCCTGGGGCACCCGCAATCAGCAATTGCCTGTCCGCAAGCCGCAGAAGAGCCGCATGCAGCGCGAGCGTGAAATCCGTCTGCAGCAATGCATCTGTCAGAAAGGCTTTTACTGCCGGGATAATTTCAGCCCGACGGAACATGCCTATGCTTTTGCCGGCCGCAGCCAGCTCATATCGATCCGCATCGAGCCTGATGACGAGATGTTCATGCCTGCATCCCGGCTCCATTGGAATGACGACGCCGCGAAAGAGCCGCCTCAATTCTGCGGATAAGATATCGGGGCACTCGATCATCCATCTGGAGCCATTCAGAGCAATCGCGAAAATGGACGCCGAGCCCTGGCACGCATAAAGGATACCCAGCCCGACGTAGCGATCGAGCAGGGCTTCGGCGTCCGGCTTCGCCAGCTTGAATTCGGATGAAAATTGCGCCGCCAATTGCCGCCAACCTATGCCTGCGGCAGAATTTGAAACATGCCGCCAGGTCCAGGCCGCAGGGCCGTCGATTTCATATATCCGCTGCTCTCGGCAGTTGAACAATACAAAAGCATTGCCCAACTGCTCAACGAGAATATCCCTACCCGGCAGCAACAGCATGTTCCGCGGCAAATCGATCAGCGATCGTTGTCTTCCTTGCCGGAGTTGCCCGGCACGCCATCATCGCCGCCATTGCCGTAGCCGTTGTTGCCTTGGCCGGACTTGGCGATCGCGCCCGAACTCAGCGTGGTTGAAAGCAAGAAGGTCAGAACCGGCGGCGCCACGACCGCATATTTTCCACAGCCTTCGACAAACTCTCGCCGGCTCGGTCCGATATTTTCCGATTGATCATGCCTGTCCATGAAAGACTCCCCTCGTAGTGTGATTATTACAAGTATTCTTCATGAGCGAGCATAAATCTTAACTTAAATACACATATTTTATGCTCATTTTTGGCAAATTATACATTGTCACAATATGACGAAGCTTGCAACAAGCTTGAAACCGCCAGTTCGGCAACCGCCCATATCGCGTCCTGGCGGCAGAGGCACTCAGCAATGAGACCATAACTAGCCGCGGCGCGTCTGCAGCAAGGATCGCGGATACCTCATCCGATCACCAGATACGTCCGTTAGCGTCGCGCACGCGCGTTCTGCGCAGGAATGGGCGACAAATACCAGGAAGGCGACGGCAGATCGTTGAATAGGTCCATGAGGAAGCGGCGTTTCATGGTCCACCCGCTCTTTGTTTAACGGCTGTTGCAGAGTTATGAAATCTCACAACTACAATTCACGCGGGATGTTACCGGCATGAAATACAACTGTATTTGCCTCGTTATTGAGTTTTCACAACCAATAAATGGACAGATTATCAATTTTCCGAATTGCTCGATAACGACAATAGAGAACAACATTAGTAATTTATTAATCATCGTCGTTACTGGAGCTATCCTAATAATGACGCCTTCGGACGCGCCCCTCTGAAGAGGCGACCGGTATATCTTTGCGTACCTTCGTATTGAGTTGGAGAGTTATATGAATATGCCGTTCAGATCTGCCAGTTTATATTCGAAAATGTTCGAGCGCCGCACGGTTCTCATTGCAGGCGGCGCTGGATTCCTTGGATCTCATCTTTGCGAGCGACTACTGCGCAGTGGCTGTCAAGTCATCTGCCTGGATGACTTCTCGACCGGGCGTATGGAAAATCTAAGACATCTTCTGCGTTTCGATACGTTCAGCTTCATTCGTCACGACATCGTCAATTCCATCGATCTGCCCATCGACGAAATCTACAACCTGGCCTGCCCGGCCTCGCCAGTCCACTATCAGGCAGATCCCGTCCAGACGATGAAAACCTGCGTCTTCGGTTCGCTGAATCTGCTTGAACTGGCCGTACGTCATCAGGCCCGGATATTCCAGGCCTCCACCTCTGAAATCTATGGGGACCCGCATGTTCACCCGCAGCCGGAAGGCTACTGGGGCAATGTCAATTCTTTCGGTCCACGCTCCTGTTACGACGAAGGAAAGCGTTCCGCCGAAACGCTTTTCCACGACTTCCACACGAGGCACGGCGTCGATATCAGGATCGCACGCATCTTCAACACCTATGGTCCGCGCATGCGCCCGGACGATGGCCGCGTCGTTTCCAACTTCATCGTCCAGGCCCTCAAGGGACAGCCGATTACGGTCTATGGAGATGGATCGCAGACGCGCTCCTTCTGCTATGTCGATGACCTCGTCGAGGGTTTTACCCGGCTGATGAGCGATTCCGTGACGCTCAACGTGCCGGTCAATCTCGGCAATCCGGTTGAGTTCAGCGTGCGCGAGCTTGCCGAACAGGTCATCGCCTTGACCCATTCGCCATCAAAGATCGTCTACAAGCCTTTGCCGATCGACGACCCCCGCCAGCGCCGTCCAGATATCACGACTGCGAAACAGGAATTGGGATGGGAGCCGTCTATTGCCCTGGCAGAAGGTCTCGAGGCGACGGTTGCCTACTTCGAGCGCCAGCTCGTCCGGCCGAACAGCGAGCTTGTCGAGGTTGTCTGATGTCCAGGACCGCCATCCTCGTTGCGGGCGGAGCCGGCTTCATCGGCAGCCACACCGCCAAGCTGCTCTACAGGCAGGGTTATGAACCGATCGTCTATGACAATCTCTCGACGGGTCACCTTGCATCGGTACGTTGGGGTCCGTTCGTCGAAGGCGACATTCTCGACACGCCTCGTCTTGTCGAGACCATCGAGAAGCACCGGCCCGCCGCGGTCATCCATTTCGCGGCCTCGGCCTACGTCGGCGAATCAGTCGAAAAGCCGGCCAAGTACTATTCGAACAATGTCAGCGGCACGCATTCCCTGCTGGAGGCCTGCCGTTTGACCGGAACCGACAAGCTCATATTTTCGTCGAGCTGTGCAGTCTACGGCATACCGGAGCAACTGCCGATTCGCGAATGCGAACCGCAGCAGCCCATAAATCCCTACGGTAGAACGAAGCTTATCGCCGAACACATGCTGGCCGATTATGCGGCTGCCTACGGACTCCGCTATGTCGCATTGCGCTACTTCAATGCGGCAGGAGCGGACCCTGAGCAGGAGCTTGGCGAATGGCACGATCCGGAGACCCATCTAATCCCGCGAGCGCTGCTTGCGGCAACCGGTTCCATCGACTGTCTCGAAATCTACGGCAACGACTATGATACTCCGGACGGCACATGCATCCGCGACTACATCCATGTCATGGACCTTGCCCGCGCCCATGTTCTGGCGGTCGATTATCTGAAGACCGACGGCGCCAATCTCGCCGTCAATCTTGGGACCGGCCGCGGGACTTCGATCAGAGAGGTTCTCGACGCAATCGGACTTGCCTCGAAACGCTCCGTTCCGGTCGCCATGCGTCCTCGACGGGACGGCGATCCGCCGGCTCTCTATGCCGCATCCGATCTGGCTGCCGAAAAGCTCGGTTTTCGGCCTCTTTATTCCGATATCGAAACCATCATCCGAACGGCCGCTCCATTCTTCGGATTGGAGATCCAGCGATGACGGCGCCCCGAACAAATCCATGCGCGACGCAGGACGAACCGTTGATGGTTCCCGTCCTTTCAGGCTATCGGCGCGTTGAGTATATCGTCTGCGCCGCTATATGGTTTGCCGCGCTCGTCTATCTCTGGCGCTGGTGGCTTCTGCCGGCACATCATGTCAATCCGCTCGGATCCATTCTGGTCACCGCCGTTTTGGCATGGACGACCCTTCTCCCGGCCTATTTCGTGATCGTCTTTTATCGCGCACGAAAGCCGAACGGACCTTTGCGCCTGCCTGAGGCAAGCCGGGTCGCTATGGTCGTGACAAAGGCGCCATCCGAGCCGTTCGATGTGGTTGCCCATACCTTGCGCGCCATGCTGGCACAGGCGGTGCCGCATGATACCTGGCTTGCGGACGAGGATCCCTCGCCTGCGACGGTCGATTGGTGCAACAGACACGGCGTTTATCTTTCGACCCGCAAGGGGCGTGATGACTATCATCGAAAGACCTGGCCGCGCCGCACGCGCTGCAAGGAGGGCAACCTCGCTTTCTTCTACGATCATTACGGCTATGAGCATTACGACTTCGTCGTCCAGCTCGATGCCGATCATGTCCCGGCACAGGACTACCTTTATCAGATGCTGCGTCCCTTCGCAGATCCTGCTATCGGCTACGTGTCCGCGCCCAGTATCTGTGACAGCAATGCCCGCGAAAGCTGGTCCGCGCGCGGACGCCTTTATGCCGAAGCAAGCATGCACGGCCCCCTGCAGGCAGGTTTCAACAATGGGCTGGCACCGCTTTGCATCGGTTCGCATTATGGCGTTCGTACCGCCGCTTTGAAAGATATTGGCGGCCTCGGTCCCGAACTTGCCGAGGACCATTCAACGACGCTCATGATGAATGCGCATGGCTGGCGCGGCGTCCACGCGATCGATGCCATCGCTCATGGCGATGGTCCACGAACCTTCAGTGACCTTGTCACCCAGGAGTTCCAGTGGTCGCGCAGCTTGATGATGGTACTGCTGCAATATTCACCTAAGTTGTTGCCGCATCTGCCGCCGCGTCTCAAGGCACAGTTCCTGTTCTCCGAGCTTTGGTACCCGCTGTTCTCGATATTCATGGCTTTGATGTTTTTACTGCCGGTGATAGCTCTTGTGGATGGGCGTAGCTTTGTTGATGTATCCTATCCTGGCTTCCTCATCCATTTCATGCCGCAATCTGTCTTGCTGATTGCGTTTGCCTATCGCTGGCGCCGCACCGGTACGTTCAGGCCATTTGACGCGAAGATTTTGAGCTGGGAAGTGACGTTGTTCCTGTTTGCTCGCTGGCCTTGGGCGCTTGCTGGAACGATTGCTGCCATACGTGATTGGATGACTGGGTCTTTCGTCGATTTTCGTGTGACGCCGAAGGGTTCGTCCAATGTCGATCCGCTGCCCTTCCGGGTACTGGCACCTTATGCAGTTCTATCCTTCGTCTCCATATTACCTGTTCTGTCGATTCGTGATGCCGGAGAAACCAGCGGATTTTACATCTTCGCCACGATGAATGCAGCGATCTACACGCTGCTGCTGCTGGTGATCATCATCAAGCATGCTTACGAAAACACTATTTCCATGAGCAGCCGTTTCTATCGTCCTGCTGTTGCGAGCGCATTGCTCGTTCTAGTCGCCCTGCCGGGCTTTGCCGTCACGGAGCATGGTCCGGAAGGACTGTTCTCATTGACCTGGAGCACAGGCGGCTATGCGCTTTTCGCCGAACATTCACCGGTCGCAGGAGCGGGAATAAGCGGACGTCGGCAGCATAGGATCATGTTCGCTCCGCATTGGCGGGACAATAGTGCAATGACGGAAGCTTCTGACAGGAAGGGCGCATGAGCGCAGCCGCAAATGAAGATCGCTGTTATCGGAACTGGATATGTAGGATTGGTTAGCGGCACGTGCTTTGCCGAATGGGGGCATACGGTCATCTGCGTCGATAAGAATACGCGCAAGATTGCCGATCTCCATCAAGGCAGGATGCCGATCTACGAGCCTCACCTCGATGAGATGGTCGAGCGCAACTATGCTGCGGGAAGGCTTGATTTCACCTGCAATCTGAACAGCGCCGTCACCGGAGCCGCCATCGTCTTCATCGTTGTCGCAACGCCTCCTCGCATCGATCGGGTCGAGACGGATCTGTCCTGTATCTATCTTGCCGCCTGCGAGCTTGCGCCGCTGATCACTGACGATACCGTCGTCGTACTGAAATCAACCGTTCCGGTCGGCACGGGAGATGTGGTGCAGAAGATCATTGGCGCGGTACGCAAACCGGGCACATTCTCCGTCGCTTCCAATCCGGAATTTCTTCGTGAAGGTCTCGCGGTGTGCGATTTTCTCGCGCCGGACCGGGTCGTGATCGGTGTCGACGACGAACGCGCGTGCAAGCGCCTCCTGGAACTTTATGATGTCCCTATGGGCCTGCAGGAAACGCCGATCCTCGTCACCACGCGGCGCACCGCGGAACTGATCAAATATGCCGCCAATGCGTTCCTCGCCGCCAAGATAACGTTCATCAACGAACTTGCCGATCTCTGCGAACAGGTGGGCAGCGATGTCGAGGAGCTGGCGCTCGGAATGGGCCTCGACAGACGCATAGGAACGACTTTTCTGGCGCCGGGACCTGGATTCGGCGGTTCTTGCTTTCCGAAAGACACGCAGGCCCTCCTGCGAACCGCACAGGATTACGGCGTCGAGCTGCGCATCGTAGAAGAGACCATCATCGCCAACGATGCCCGCAAGCGACGCATGGCTCTTAAAGTCATGGAAGCGCTCGGCGGCAGCATCGACGGCCGGACCATCGCCATCCTGGGCCTCACCTTCAAACCCGACACCGACGATATGCGCGAGGCGCCGTCGGTACGGCTGATCGAGGCGCTGCAGCGCTTCGGCGGTCATATCCGTGCCTATGATCCGGTCGGCATCGAGAATGCCGCCAGTATGCTCGATCATGTGGTGTTCTGCGACGATCCCTACGAATGCGTAAGGGATGCCGACGCAGCAGTCGTCATGACGGAATGGGCAATCATCAAGAATCTGGATCTGGCGCAACTGAAGAACAATATGCGCCAGCCAATCCTCGTGGATCTCAGGAACGCCTTGCAGGTGGAAGCCGCCCTGCAGCTCGGATTCCGCATTTCCACCATAGGACGCCCCGCCTGCGCGGAAGGCGATCTTCAAAGCATGATGAGACTGAGAAATAAATCGCTTCGGACGGCAAAGGCTTCTTCAGCCGTTACGCGGGAGAGAGAAAATGGCACCATCAGATAACATCATACGCCTTTTGGCCCGCGCAAGTGCGGCAACGCTTGCTATTGTCGCCGTCTTCGGGCTCGCCGCGCCGGCGAGCGCGGCAGCCGCGGAGCCGAGCCTTAAAATGCCGGCCAAAGCCCGCCCGATGACGGCGTTTGAGCTTTACCAGCTCTACCGGGACAGGAGCTGGCAATGGCCCGACGGCGCCGGGCGGATGCAGGATGCGAACCGGCAGTTTTCCGCTTGGGTCGACGGAGCCAAAGGCCCGTCCTGGGCCGAAGGCCGCTGGACTGTGGACGATGCGGGACGCCTGTGTTTGGATGCAACCTGGCACGCAGCGAACGGCAAGTTCCCTGCGAAAACCTGCTTCCTCCATCGAGTTCTCGACAATACCATCTATCAAAAACGCGAATCCGGCGGAGCCTGGTTCGTCTTTCGCCATGGCGTGCCCAACCAAGCCGATGAGGCGCAGAAGTTGGTCGCCAGCGATCTGGTTTCACAGCGGCTAAGCGTCGTGAAGACTACCTTGAACACGAGCAACGCCGAGCTGAGGAAGGAGGCAGTGCAATGAAAACGGCATTCAAACTGACCGCAGCCGTACTTTGCTTCGCAGGCTTGTCCGGAGTAATGTACGCTGCCAACAACGGTCTCGAACCAAAGACAGGCAACCAAGGTACGTTCCACGACAAGCGGCCGATCATCACGCCGCAATCGCTTCCGGGCGGAGCCTATGATCCGAACGGAGATTTTTCCAGCGATACCAATCCCAAGATCGAGCACCTGTTTATTCCCTGGGAAGATGTCGATCTTGCGACCTTGAGCGCGGCAGACATCTATGCGCGCCAACGCGGCCGCTCGCTGCTGCTGACCATCGAGCCATGGTCCTGGGCGCGCAACTGGCGTGTCACTCCAAACGACCTGCTCAAGGGGGTTCTCGACGGGCACTACGACACGAACATGGCGTCGATCTGCTCGGCGGCGGCCAAGCTCCAGCAGCCGGTGACCATTCGCTGGGCTCAGGAAATGGACGAAAAGAACGGACAGTTTACCTGGGCTTACTGGAGCCCCGAAGGATATGTGAAGGCATACAGGCACGTCGTCGACGTATGCCGGCGCTATCTTCCTTCGGCCAAATACATGTGGTCGCCGATGGGCAAGGAAGGGCTTGAAGCCTACTATCCGGGCGATCAGTATGTCGATGTCGTCGGGCTTTCGGTCTTCGGCTATCAGCCCTTCGACAAGTACACGCTTGGGCGCGACTCGACATTCGTCGAAGCGACCAAGCCAGGTTATGAACGCGTCAAGAAATACAAAAAGCCGATCGTCATCGCGGAGCTGGGCTACCAGGGCAATGAGGACTATGTCCATGCCTGGGCCGAAGAAGCCAACAAGCCTCACTCCGAATTCAAGGATCTCGTCGCGGTGGTGTATTTCGACGATCGCGAGGTCTATCCATGGCCCCATAACCTCGGGCGGCCGGATTGGCGCGTTGTCAGCCCGCTGCTGAATTGACCTGCAACGGGCTGAAAGGAGGCAAAGATGTCCCTGTTTCGACTCTGGATGTTGAACGTACTGATCTCGCTGCTGCTGCTCGGCGGCACCGCACATGCTGCCAGCCAGCAGCATGCCGATCGCATGATCGCTCGCCAAGCCGTTCGGGCAGCACCGATGAGTGCCGCGGATCTGCGAAAGCTTTATGCCGGTCGTTCCTGGATATGGAAAACCGGCGCGGGGTTTTTCTCAGCCAAGGGCCGGCATTTTGTAGCATGGTCGCATACGGGTAAGGAAAAATCCTATGCGAGAGGCCGCTGGTATACGACGAACGGCGGCAAAATGTGCATGAGTGCCGTCTGGTACAGCAGGAAATATGCCGCACGCGATGTGTCCTGCTTTCTGCATCGTGAGAAAGCAGGGGTTATTTACCAGAAACGCGCCCCGAATGGAAAATGGTATGTGTTCCGGCACAGCCCGACAAAGCGTGGCGATGAGATTTTGAAATTGCACCGCGGCGATTATGTCAAAAGGCATCTGCGGGCATGATAGTGCGCGCGTGCAAAGAAACGACGCAAAGGCGCGTCGCACCGGGCGGCGTTGAACCGCTCAACCGCAGGGCCATTGGAAACGATGGCCCTGTACCACATTCCGGCGGTCAACGAAGCCCGCCAAACCGATCCTAATTAGTGCCGCGAGTAGCAATGTGACGTTCTGCCAAATCCGCTTGGCGTGCAGACATAGGGAGAGCCCTTGAAATACTCGTCGGAAGAAACAGTCATCTTTCTCTGGACCTGACCGGATCCGTAAAAATAAGTATTGTTCTCACTTTTCTTCATGTAAAGATCGATGGTTTTGTATTTATATTGGCCCGCGCCTGCCGCCGCAGCTCCCTCTACAGAAACGGAGAGAAATAAAATCGTACTTATGAATACGAGAGCCGAACTCAATATGTAACGATTAAGATGCAGATGAAGGCGGGTCCAATTTGAAATCATTCGTTTACTTCCTTGTCTTGATTTCTTTGTATTCACATTTGCGGAAATTATTTCAACCTACAGCACAGAGATCTTGAAAATATTAACAGATTCTGTTTAATTCTATTTGCAGATACAAAATAAGGTCCGCGTTCATGTCACCCTTTCGGGTACAAGTTTTGCATCGCTTGCCATGGCTGCCTGGAACTGTCAGTCAAACACCCTTGGCTTTTGCCAATTCTTCGGTGGAGGCGCGATTAAGCACGGCAAATCCTGTCGTCGGAGACCAAGAAACAGCCTCGTCCGTATCCGTCCAGCCAATGTTCCACACAGGTATGTGGCGAGGTCTTTGCCTGTTTGCGAAGCAAAAAGCTAGCCTAAAGTTTCGGAAAGATGCGCCGGTCCACAGAAAAAACCCGATTTCGAGCCTGATTGGCCGGCCTCACGCATACCACAAGTTGTCAAGGGGCGTGTCGCGACCGCATCAGATGCGATGTGCCATGTAGTGTCGAGGGGCCGCTACGATGATGTGGAGTAAAGCCGAGATTTTCCCTGAAACGTCCAGGCCGATGGAAAGACGTCGCTGGCCACGGACTCTTCAAACGCCGCTCTTCAGCGAAGCGCAGGAAGCAACGGGATTGGCGTCTCTTGCGTTTTCCAGTCAGGACCTATGTCCCGACCAGCAGTTTATCGCGTGGCAGGAGCGTATGGCCCCGCTGGTCGACATGCGCTTGCCGGAACAAGCGAAGGCTGACCAGCCCTTCAACGCAAAGCAGACCGTTTGGAATCTCGAGGGCGCGCTTTTGATCCAGCAGGATGCCCCGGCATTCAGCTTCGAGCGCTCCGCCGAGAAAGTGCGCTTCAGTTCGATCGATCATTGGCAAATCACCTTTCTGCGCAACGGGAGAACCTGGACGAGCGTCAACGGAAAGGTTGTCGAGAACCGGCCGGGAATGATGGAAATACGGATGTTGGGCTGTCCATTTTACGGACGAACATTGCCCGCGCAATCCGTAGCCTTGATCCTGCCATGCGATCTGTTTGCAGCCTATGGCGGACTGCCGAGCGCAAGCAGCAATATAGTCCTTGCCGGCACGCGCGTATCGCTGCTTGCGAGTTACGTCGATTTTCTGGAAGCAAATCTGAATCGCCTGACCAGAGATGATCTGTTAAGCGTCAGGAACCAGCTTCGGGAGATGGTGTTCCATAGCATCGCTCCCCTGACGCATTGCCACATCGACGCCGAGACCTCGCAAAGCGGGTTGATGACAAGGGCACGGCATTTCATCCAGTGCAATCTGGCTTCGGCAGATTTGACGCCCGAAGCGCTAAGCCGCGAACTGGGAATTTCACGGACCCGGCTCTATGAACTGTTCCAGACATCGGGCGGCGTACTGAACTATATCCGCAGGAGACGGCTTCTCGCAGCCCGTGCGGCACTGAACGACCCCGCCAACAGCCGGAAGATCGCCGACATTGCCAATCAGTTCGGCTTTGAGTCCGCGGCCAATTTCTGCAGGGCGTTCACCCATGAATTCGGCTATAATCCGAGCGAGGTCCGCAAGCATTCCGGAGAATTCAAGACGGAACTGTGTCTGCGCGCCAAAGACGCTCCAAGCTTCGATAGCTGGCTTAGTACTCTCGGTCTTTAGAGCGGAATGCCGGAAAGCGTTTCGCGCTTGCGCCTCAGGTGTACGCAAAAAGGCAGCGGCACGCCCGCAAATTGATGCTTTCCACCGTTACCGTCCTTGCCGTATCCGTTGAGGATAAGCGACGCTGACGAGAGGATATGGCGATGGCGAAGCCCTTCTATTGGAACGAACTCAACACCTATGATTTCGCCGATCTCTCGCCCGAGACCACGATTGCGATCCTGCCGATTGCCTCGACGGAACAGCACGGCCCGCATCTGCCGATCGCAACGGATGTCGCGATCGCCGAAGGCATGCTGGCGGAACTGAAGATCCAGCGACCCGACGATATCGATTTCCTCGTGCTGCCGGTGCAGCAGATCGGCAAAGCCAATGAACATATCCACGGTCCCGGTACGCTGTCGCTCGGTGCGGAGCTGCTGATCCCGGTCTGGACCGCCATCGGCGCCAAGGTCGCCGAGGCCGGCATCCGCAAGATGGTCATCGTCAATTCCCACGGCGGCAATCTCGACATCATGGGCATCGTCGCGCGCGAGCTGCGCGTACGCCATCAAATGGCTGTCGTCGCCACGCAGTGGACCCGCTTCGGCACGCCTGACGGCATGATCGACGAGCACGAGCAGCGCTTCGGCATCCATGGCGGCGATGTCGAAACTTCGCTCATGCTGCATTTCCGGCCTGAACTCGTGCGGATGGACAAGGCTGAGAACTTCGCCTCCAAGGCGGAATGGATGAAGGAACATTCGAAGTATCTGCAGCCCTTGCCGCCGCATTCACTCGCCTGGATCGCCCACGATCTCAATCCGAACGGCGTCGTCGGCAATGCCGCCAACGGCACGGCGGAGAAGGGCGCGCTCATCTGCCGCCACGAGGTCGCCGGCTTCATCGAGATGCTGCGCGATCTGCGCGACTATCCCCTCTCAAATCTCTACTCGAAATAGGCATCGGAGCGGCGTCGTTCGGAGAGCGGAATGATATGCCCTTTGGACTGCAGCTCCTCCACCATACCGGCAAGTTCGGCGAGCAGATACTCGACGAAGAGGCTGGTGGCAGCATCGAGCGGCGCGCGGGCGCGGGCGAAGAGCTTCATCGGCTGGGACCGCGAATGCGGCTCGGCGATCGGCCGGAACACCAGCTCGCCGCGGCGGCATTCGGTGATCACATCGAGCGGATTGAGCAGGGTCAGCCCAGCCCCGCATTTGACCATCTGCTTGAGCATTTCCGACGCATTGCTCTCCAGTGCAGGCTCGACCTGAACGGCAAGACGGGCCAGCGTCAAATTGATGATGTCACGCAGGCTGGTGCCGGGCTGGGCCAGTAGCAGCCGCTCCTCCACAACGTCTGCAAGGTTGATCGGCCCCGACCCGATCAAGGGATGACCGGGCGGCAGCACCACGCCGATCGGTATGTCGAAATTGCCGAGCGAGCGGATGCCGGGTGTCGCCGGTATGTTGAAACCGAGACCGATATCGACTTCGCCAGAGACCACCGGCGCAATGGTCGTCGTACCGGCATCGTTGCGCAACTGAATGAAAACCCTTGGATGTTCGGAGAGAAAGCGCGCGATGATCTCAGGCAGGGGACCACCCGTAAGGCCAACCGTCGCGACCATCCTGACCTTGCCGGCCTGTTGCATTTTGAGGCTGCGGATACGCCCCTCCAGTCGCTCGTAGTTCTTCAATACCTCGCGGATGTGCTCGATGCAGAGCTCCCCCGCAGCCGTCAGCCTCAGCCCGCGCGGCAGACGTTCGAAGAGCGGCGCGCCCATCTCCTCCTCCAATGCCAGAATCTGCCGGTTGATCGCAGACGAGGCCACGTTGAGCCGCGCGGCCGCCTTGCGGATCGAGCCGCAGCGGGCAATCTCGTTGATATAAAGAAGCCGTCTCGAGTGCAGCATGCCTGTTCCAATTGCTTATTTTTTGCCCAGGCCGCACAATTTAGGCACAGGCTCGCTAACAGATGCCAAAAAGGCATCAATGCGCACGAATTTTGATGCTTTTCAAAGCGCAAAGCAACCGCTCAAATGCAGGAAATGGGCGCCAACAATGATGTCCCATGGCAGATAGAGGGAACAGTCAGCCATGTATAACGCATTGAAGACAAAAGCATTCTTCGCCGTCATAGGCCTGGCCGCAGCGATCGCGGTGGCCGAGCCTGCAAATGCGCTCGACAAAGTCACCTATGGCACCAACTGGCTTGCACAGGCCGAGCACGGCGGCTTCTACCAGGCGATCGCCGACGGCACCTATAAAAAATACGGTCTTGACGTCACCATTGTTCAGGGTGGTCCCAACGCCGCCAACCAGGCACTGCTCGTCTCCGGCAAGCTCGATTTCTACATGGGCGGCCCACAGCAGGAAATCGATGCGGTCAAGCAGGGGATTCCGATCGTTGATGTCGCGGCCATCTTCCAGAAGGATCCGCAGGTTCTCATCGCTCATCCGGATGCAGGCGTGGAAAAATTCGAGGACCTCGCCAAGCTGCCGACGTTGTTCCTCAGCAAGGATGGCTACATCACCTATTTCGAGTGGATGAAGGCGAACTTCCCGGGCTTCAAGGACGAACAGTTCAAGCCCTACAATTTCAGCCCGGCTCCGTTCCTGGCCGACAAGCAGTCGGCGCAGCAGGGCTATGTGACTTCGGAGCCTTATGAAATCGAGAAGCAGGCCGGCTGGAAGCCGAAGGTCTTCCTGATCGCCGATGCCGGCTACTCGCCCTATTCGACGATGATCACCGCGCAGAAGGCACTTGTCGACAAGAACCCCGATCTCGTGCAACGCTTCGTCAATGCCTCGATCGAGGGCTGGTACAACTATCTCTACGGCGACAACAAGGCGGCCAACGAGCTGATCAAAAAGGACAATCCCGATATGACGGATGGCCAGATCGCGTATTCGATCGCCAAGATGAAGGAATATGGCATCGTGGAATCCGGCGACGCCCTCGGCAAGGGCATCGGTTGCATCACCGAAGCGCACTACAAGAAGTTCTTCGACGAGATGGTCCAGATCAAGCTCTTCGATGCCGATATCGATTACAAGAAGGCCTTCGACCCGCAATTCGTCTGCAAGGGCGTCGGCATGTCGCTGAAGAAGTAACATTGGCGCAAGGCAGCCCCTCACCCTAGCCCTCTCCCCGCTTGCGAGGAGAGGGAGCGATGGAGCAGGAAGCGCCACCGCCGAACCGCGAAAGCAGCAACTGCCGTCATGGGCTGTTGCGATTGTAATGAGTGACCGCGAACACGATCATCCCTCTCCCCGCAAGCGGGGAGAGGGTTAGGGTGAGGGGGCACTTCTTGCTCTAAACCCAATTGCCGACTTCGACAGAGAACCGGATATGACCCTATCCAAAGCAACCACTGTCCCCTCCGCGGAAATACGCAAGCGGCCGCTCGTCATCATGGAGCAGGTCTCCAAGATCTTCTCCAACGGCACGCTGGCACTTTCCGGCATGTCGCTCAATGTGGAGAGCGGCGAGTTCATCAGCCTGCTCGGCCCCTCCGGCTGCGGCAAGTCGACGGCCTTGCGCATCATTGCCGGCCTCGGGGGCGCTTCCAGCGGCAGGATCGACTGGCCGAGTTCGCGCATCAACGCGAAGGGCCTGCCGGAAGGCGATATCAGTTTCGTATTCCAGGAGCCGACGCTGCTTCCCTGGAAGACGGTGTTCGGCAACGTTCATCTGCCGCTGAAGCTGCGGGGAGTGTCGACGATTGCCGCGCACGAACAGATCATGGCAACATTGGCCACGGTCGGCCTGCAGGACTTCGCCGATGCCTATCCGCGCGAATTGTCCGGCGGCATGAAGATGCGGGTTTCGATCGCCCGCGCGCTGGTGACGAAACCGAAGCTGCTGCTGATGGACGAACCCTTCGCGGCACTCGACGAAATCACCCGCCAGAAACTGAACGACGATGTTTTGCGTCTGTGGCAGACGACTGGCATCACCGTCATCTTCGTCACGCATTCCGTCTATGAGTCCGCCTATCTCTCCAACCGCATCGTCGTCATGAAGGCACGGCCCGGCCGCGTCCACACCGACTTTCCATTGGAAACCAGCGGCGAGCGCGATCCTCTTTATCGCTCATCGGAAGAATATCGGCAGGTGTGCGAAAAAGTGTCCCGTTCCCTGATCGAGGCCATCGGCTGGCCGGAGGCCCATTGATGAGCGACAGCACCAGCCTGCATGCCACTCTTTCCATTGAATCCGCCGATGCGCCTTCGGCCGCGGCCGGCAGGAAGCGCAATCTCGAACGGGCGCTCGGAATCCTCGTGCCGATCCTGACTGTACTTGCGCTTCTCGTCCTCTGGCAGCTACTCGTCGTCGGCGCCGGCATTCCGCAATATATCCTGCCGAGCCCGGTCGCCGTCGCCAGGGCGCTCGTCTCCGATTGGGGCATCCTTTGGCCGGCTTTGTGGGTGACGACCGAGATCACCTTCGTATCGCTGATCCTGGCGCTCATTGGCGGCGTCGGCTTTGCAATCTTCCTCGTGCAGTCCCGTTGGATCGAACTTGCCTTCTATCCGCTCGCCGTCATCCTGCAGGTGACGCCGATCGTCGCGATCGCACCGCTGATCCTGATCTACGCCCCGACGCGCGAAGCCGCACTTCTGATCTGCGGCTTTCTCGTCGCCTTCTTTCCGATCCTTTCCAACATGGTACAGGGCTTGAAGAGCGTCGACCACAATCTGCTCAACCTCTTCGACCTCTATGGCGCCTCGCGCTGGCAGGCCTTGCTGCATCTGAAACTGCCGGCGGCCCAGCCCTATTTCATGACGGGCTTGAGAATCGGCGGCGGCCTGTCGCTGATCGCGTCGGTCGTCGCCGAATTCGCCGCCGGCTCCGGCGGTGCGAATTCGGGCCTGGCGTTCCGCCTGCTCGAGGCACAATACCGCCAGAACATGCCGCGGCTCTTTGCGGCACTCCTGCTTCTGTCGGCGCTCGGCGTCGCCATCTTCGCCTTCACCTCGTTCCTCTCATGGCTGAGCCTGCATCGCTGGCATGAGAGCAGCCTCAAGCGGGAGAATTGATGTCCCACGCCTTCATGTCGCCACCGAATGCCGCCCGCTTCGTGCTGAGCAATGCCACCGTTCCCGCTGTGACGCTGGCCGGCTTTCAGGCACCCGCCAACGAGGGGCTTGTCAAGGCCGATATCGTCGTTGCCGACGGCCTCGTCAGCGATATCCGCGCGCCCGGCTCCGTACCGGTGGAATATGCCAAGATCGACATGCGCGACGGCATGGTCTGGCCGACTTTCGCCGACATGCACACCCATCTCGACAAGGGCCACATATGGGAGCGGCAATCGAACCCGGATGGCAGCTTCACAGGTGCGCTCGATGCGGTGCGTGCCGACCGCGAGGCCAACTGGTCGGCAGACGACGTACGCAGGCGCATGGAATTCTCGTTACGTTCGGCTTACGCCCACGGCACCGGCCTGATACGCACCCATCTGGATTCACTGGCGCCGCAACACCGCATTTCCTTCGAGGTCTTCACCTCGGTCCGCGAAGCGTGGAAGGACAAGATCGCACTGCAGGCCGTTGCCCTCTTTCCGCTCGACAGCATGGTGGATGACGCGTTTTTTGCCGACCTCCTCCGCGTCGTGCGCGAAGCTGGCGGCTTGATGGGCGGCGTCACGCAGATGAATCCGGACATCGACGCGCAGCTCGACAAGCTTTTGTGGGCTGCCGCCGACCACGGTCTCGATGTCGATCTGCATGTCGACGAGACCGAGGACAAGCAGGTGCTGACGCTGAAGGCGCTTGCCGAAGCCGTGCTTCGCAACGGCTTTACGGGCAAGGTGACCGCCGGCCATTGCTGCTCGCTTGCCCGGCAGGACGAGGATGTGGCGCGCGCCACCATCGATCTCGTCGCCAAGGCCGGGATATCCATCGTCTCGCTGCCGATGTGCAACATGTATCTGCAGGAGCGCCACGCCGGCCGCACACCGCGCTGGCGGGGCGTGACGCTTCTGCACGAGCTTGCTAGCGCCGGCGTGCCGACCGCGGTCGCCTCCGACAATACCCGCGACCCCTTCTATGCCTATGGCGATCTCGATCCGGTGGAAGTGTTCCGGGAGGCCGTGCGCATCCTGCATCTCGACCATCCGCTGGATACAGCCGCCCGCGTTATCACCACGTCGCCCGCCAGCATTCTCGGCCGCCCGGATATCGGCCGGATCGCCGTCGGCAGCCCCGCCGATCTCGTGCTTTTCAGCGCCCGGCGCTGGAGCGAATTCCTTTCCCGTCCACAGTCCGATCGCGTCGTCCTTCGCAAGGGCAAGGTGATCGATCGCAGCCTGCCGGATTATCGTGAACTCGACAGCGTCATTGGAGCCTGAACATGCCGGATTATCAGCGCATCAAGAAAGAACTCGAAGGTATTGCCGTCGAAGACAATCCGGCGCTCGTGCGCCAGAAGAGCCGGGACTTCTATTGGTATTCGCCGATCCTGAAAGCCCAGCTCGACAACGTCACGGCCGATCTCGTCGTCACCCCGAAGACCGAGGAAGACGTGATCCGCACGCTGAAGGTCGCCTATGCGCATGACGTTCCCGTCACGCCGCGCGGCGCCGGCACAGGCAATTACGGCCAGGCCATGCCGCTTTCCGGCGGCATCGTGCTCAATCTTGCCGCCATGAACAGGATCAAGGAGATCCATCCCGGCCGCGTCATCTGCGAGCCAGGCATCGTCATTGCCGAACTCGACCGCCAGACCAAGGCCCATTCGGGCCAGGAGCTGCGCTTCCATCCCTCGACCGCGCAGACGGCGACCATCGGCGGCTTCATCGCCGGCGGCTCTGGCGGTGTCGGCTCCATCACCTGGGGCGGCCTGCGCGACCTCGGCAATATCCTGCGCCTGCGCGTCGTGACGATGGAGGCGGAGCCCCGCACGCTCGATCTCACAGGCTGGGATCTGACCAAGGTCAGCCACGCCTACGGCACAAACGGCATCATCACGGAGATCGAAATGCCGCTGGCGCCGGCCTATGATTGGGTGGACGTGCTGGTCGGCTATGACGACTTCATGGATGCCGTACGGTTTTCCGATGCGCTTGCCAAATGCAACGGCATTCTCGTCAAGGAGATCGCCCCGATCGCCGCTCCCATCCCGCAGGACTATTTTGCCCGCCACAAGCCCTATATCCGTCAGGGGCAATCGATCGTGGCGCTGATGATCGCGCCGCATGCGATGGACCCGTTCGTCGCCTTCACGATGCAGCAGAAGGGCGAGATCACCTTCCGCTCCGACAAGGTCGAGAGCATGAAGGGCATACCGCATGCCTATGAGCTTGCCTGGAACCACACCACGCTGCGCGCCCTGAAGGTCGATCCGTCGATCACCTATCTGCAGGTGCAATATCCGGGGCCGGATCACGTCGCCAAAGTGCAGAAGATGGTGGAAATCTTCGGCGACGAGGTGCCAGGCCATCTCGAATTCATCAGGTTCGACGGACAGATCCAGTGTTCCGGGCTGCCCCTGGTGCGCTACACCTCCGAGACGCGGCTCGAGGAGATCATCAGGATTCACCAGGATCACGGCTGCCCGATCTTCAATCCGCATCGCTATACGCTTGAAGAAGGCGGCATGAAGCAGACGGATGCGGTCCAGCTTGCCTTCAAGAAGGAAACCGATCCGAAGGGCCTGCTCAATCCCGGCAAGATGATCGCCTGGGACGATCCGAATTTCGATTTCAAATCCGGCAGGAACTATCTCTTCCCCGGCCTTGCGGCGCTGATGGAGGCCTCATGAAGGTCCTTGTCCTTCATTCCCATCCAGTCGAGGAAAGCTATGGTGCCGCGCTGCACCGGAAAACCATCGAAAGCCTGAGGAGTGCCGGTCACGAAATCGACGATTGCAATCTTTACGCGGAAGGCTTCGATCCCGTGCTGTCGCGTCGCGACCGCATGATCTACCACGACTATCCAGACAATATCGAGGCGGTCAAATCCTATGTCGAACGGCTGGAGCGCACCGAGGCCCTGGTGATCGTCACTCCGGTCTGGAATTTCGGCTTTCCGGCCATCCTCAAGGGCTATTTCGACCGGGTCTGGCTGCCCGGCGTCTCCTTCGAACTCGTCGACGGCAAGGTGCGCTCGAAGCTGCAGCATATCCGCAAGCTCGGCGCGGTCTTGACCTACGGCGCCGATCCATTCCGCGCCTTCATTGCCGGCAATCCGCCGAAGAGGATCGTCAAGCGCGTGCTACGCGCCCAGATCAAGCCCTTCGCTCCGGTCGTCTTCCTTGCTCACTACGACATGAACCGCTCGACCGATATTTCCCGCAACCGATTTCTGATGAAGGTCGGTCGGGAGATGGAGCGGTTCTAAACCAGGCCGTCCGCCGAACGGTCCGGCGACACCATCGCACTTCCTCCCGGAGGAACGAAGAATGTGAAAAGCGCCAATTCCGGCGCTCGGCTTGATCCCGTTCAGTGAAATGCCGAGACGCCGACCTTCCATCCGACACAGGTCCGCATGGCGCAAATTATCTCGTGAACATGGGAGATGATGGCGCGGTTGCCTGGGTCGTCGATCATGGCGAGATCTTCGCGCATGGTCTGAAGCATTCGGCCGATATCGAGAAGCTTGCATACGATATCGTCATCGAATTCCTCACCCATATCTTGAACAAGGTCCGCGATAGACGTTGTCAGGCTGTCGACCCACGCGACGCGTTGCTCGGCGTTCAACCGCGCAAAGGTCAGCGAGATGTTATCGACTGCCGGCATTTGTCCGCCTCCAATCAGAGGAATGCCGCCTGTCCGGCCGGCAATCAACTCACAATATCGGCATCGTCACAATTCTTCCACTCTGATTGCGGCCCGGCTGCCGGCTTTTGCGGCGGCGAGGCTTCCGGAAATCGTACAGACCGTCTCTGGACGTGGCGATGCCAGCTGCCGGCATCGATGACGTTCGGTTCGAATGACGCGAACCGATCCTTAACATATCACAAGCACTCTATCGGATACCCAGGAACGAATGGTCGTACAGAAGCAAATCTCTACAGCCATCGAGGAGGCTCCGAGGAAACACCTTGACGAACGCAGACGAAAATACGCCACCTTTGCCATCCACGGCCGGCGGGCGGGGCGGCCCGGAAAGAAACCCGTCTGCTTCACATAGGTGCGCATTCCGCATGCCGATTGCGACATCCGGCCTCGCAGAAGACGCGAGAGAGTCAGCCAAGCGCACAAGGGTTCTGCAGCAGAAACATGCGCTGCCGGGCGGGCTATAGTCTTTCTCACTGCTCCAGTAGATCCAGCATGACGCTGAGAACCCTCACCAAAAAGCCGACCAATCATGGAAAGGGCGCCTCAGTGCGGCAACTGTTCGACAAAATTCGGCAATTCATGGCAGTTCCGGCCGATAATCCGGAGCTGCTGCAGGCACAGTATCGCGCGCTTTCCCGGCAAATGCCGATGATGTATTTCATCCTGATGTCGAGCACCTGGGCGGTCGCCGCAACGCACATGATGATCGCACCGCCTTGGCTGACAGTTGCCACGCCTCTTGCCTTGACGTTGGCTTCCATCCTGCGTGTGTTCCATTGGCGGCGATCGCGTCGCATCGATCCGGAGACGGCACTTCACGCCCTGAGGCGTACCAATCGTC